>JBAWFY010000065.1:0-2292 GCA_049592335.1 Occallatibacter sp. | reverse complement strand
ACGGAAAGGTGCGACTTGACCCGTGTGTGCATGCGCTGGCCTCCGTACTGAACACGCTTCTCGGGTACGACTGGATGGCCGCAGAAAATGGCGGCTCGTGCAGTGTTGCAGCACGCTCGGCGCTTTGGGATCCGAGCGATTTATCAGCAGCCAACCGGATTGTTTCGGCGCATACGAAGGTTGTGAATGAGATTCTTCCGTCGCTTCCCGATGCGTACCGGGACCAGGTGCGAGTGATTGTGGACCAACGCGCCGCGAATGCGATCTATCTGGCTCTGCTGGAATCGCCAGCGGCGGGCTCGGGAGACACGTCCGGCGGACTCGATGCCGCGCTGGGCAGTTACGACCAGTCGGCGGATTTGCTGAATCAGATCGCTGCTGGGACGTCAACTTTGGGCAGAAGCACTGAAACATCTTGCCTTAAAAGCGCTGTGGGAGCACAGGCGGAATCTCTTCTCGCACGCGTCAATTCCGCAGCAAGTGGATTATTCTCTCCGCGACCGCTCGCCATAGCGAGCAACCCCGATGTTTCTGTTTCCCAGTGGGTCTACGGTTTCACCTCCGAGCCCGATCTTGAAAACTATCTCGATGCGCAAGAGCAGTCGGCGATCAGCCTGGAAGCGGGTGCTACTCCGCTGGTGAAGCTGATGCACAGCGTAGGCAGCCAGAGCGCCGCGATCGCTACCTGGCAGAAATACGACAAGGACATCAGCAAACTCGCAGCCAAGGTTCCCAATAGTCCGATCGCAGAGCTAACAAACTATATTCAATCGGACCTCGACTCGATCGATCCGCAGCACGGTTGCAAGGTTGCAGTCTCCGGAGGGTCGACTGACAAATTTTTGAACTTACGGTCGCAACTCGCAGAATTGGCACTGGCGCGCTGCGAGCAGGTGGCAATTGTGCGTTACAACGCGATTGCAACCGCATTCAGCCAGCTTCTTGCCGGTCATTTTCCCTTTTCGGCGAATATGGATACACGCCCCGGCGCCGAATCCGACCCGACCAGGATTGCGCAGTTCTATGCTGTATTCGATCACGACAGCCCGGGGCTGGCTGGCGCCCTGGAGACGGCCGTCGCGAATCCAATCATGGCGCAGAATTTTCTCGAATCGCTGGCGCAGCTACGCCCAATCGTGCTCAGCTCTGCGGCTCCGCCGGCGCCCGCATTGTCGGTGGCGGTTCGCTTCGGCACAAATCGTGAGCACGAGTATCTCGCGGACCATATCGCTCAATGGACGCTTAACCTCGGCCAGCAGACCATCTCGTCGACCACAAGCGCAGGAGCGGCATTGCCACAATGGCAGTACGGTGAACCGGTAACGCTCAACGTGCGCTATGCGTTCGACTCTCCTATCCTTCCGGCTGCCGCTAATCCCTCCTCCGCCGCGCAGGTAGAAGGGACGACCGTCACGTACACGTACAACGACGCGTGGTCGTTGATCGCGCTGCTTGCCGATCACCCTGCCGATATTGTCGGGGTACAAAATCAATATTCCGTAAACATTCCTAACCGTTATGTGGCGGCGAATACGACGACTGCGCCGAAAGACACTGTCGCCTACATGCAGATCGAGTTGCTGCCCGCTGGAGCCAAGCCGGGAGCAGAGCCCTTGACAGTCCCCCCCTTTCCCTTCGCAGCGCCAGCGCTCACGCCAAAAACCGATGTGGAGACAGTGCAATGATCCGACCTGCCGATCCCGAGATCCTGAATCTTGACCGCTTGACAGCGCCAATTGCGGGAGAGAATCCCTGCGGCGAGTGGCTGCGGTACGAGGGAACCTACGACCGAATTCGCGAGGCACGACGGGAAGACGACCCGGGGCTGCCACAAGGCGTATGGCAAACAGAGCTCAAACGCGCCGACTGGGGCGCAGTGGAGTTCCTTTGCTCAACCGCGCTTGCCGAACGCAGCAAGGACCTGCAATTGGCCGCATGGCTGCTCGAAGCCTGGATTCAGCTTGACGGCTTTGAAGGCGCGGCCCGCGGCCTTGAGCTGATCGGCCGGTTGTGCGCGTCATTCTGGGATGGTATGTATCCGACTTTGAGCGAGGAGCTAGAGGCGCGACTGGCGCCCATTCGCTGGATCAATGAGCGATTGTCCCGCCGTCTGCGGCTGCTGCGTGTTACGCAGCCAGAGATGAGCGGCATCGCATCCTATTCGCTGGCAGATTGGGAACAGGCCATGCGCAATTCGGAAAAGACGGCGAATGGCATAAATGGCACTGCTGTGACGATGGCAAAGTTCGAGCAGAGCGCCCATCTGACGCCGCTTGATTGGCTCGAACACAC
>JBAWFY010000064.1:0-2582 GCA_049592335.1 Occallatibacter sp. | reverse complement strand
GTCTGTGGGAGATTCAGCAGCCACGGCGGTTGAACCTACGCCAGATAAGCGTCTTTCATCGATGGGGAGGGCGTTTTGAAGAGAGTCACTTGGCAGGTTGGCACGCTCGACCGGCGCGATGAAGCGGTAGCCGCGGCGGGCCAGCGTCTCAAGAAAGCGGGGATTGGCGGCGGTGTCACCCAGGGCCTCGCGAATGCGATTCACGGCTGAGTTCACGCCGTGTTCGAAATCGACAAAGGTTCCTTCGGGCCAGAGGTCGCGCTGAATTTCTTCGCGCGTGACGAGTTGGCCTGGATGATCGAGGAGCATCAACAGCAACTGGAACGGCTGCGCGTGCAATTTCACGCGCAGGCCCTGGCGGCGCAACTCGCCCGTGGCGGCATCCGCCTCAAAGACTCCGAAGCGATAACGCGGGGCCGGTCGCGTGCCGGTCGTCTCTTCCGTCATGACTATCGATCAGTGTAGCCGAAGAGAAATGGCAGCGAGACCTCGCGGCGCAGGTGAGGTATTGGGCCAAATGCTGTCGATCGAACGGCTTGTACGGTGAGAAAACCTCCGCCTGCAAATGAGATGACTTGCATTGCGCCTTTGCGCATGGCGCGTTAAGGTGCGTGCATGAACGGACGCAAGCGAATCGGGACTGAAAAACGGATAGGTGGTTGGCTGCTCTTTCTCCTTGCCGCGCCTGCGTGGATTGCGGCGCAGCCCTCGGCTGCGGCGACGACGGCATTCAACTCCTATGTGGAGCGCGTCGAGGCGCGGCTGAACGCGCAGCAAGGCTCGGCCAGCGGTTTTCTCGGCTCTTTGGATTTGGTGCGGCTACGGCGAGGTGAGTTGATGATTGACCAACTGACAAGCGGTGCGGGCGCGGAACTGCCTGGAGCGCTGCTGCACGACTGGCGCGGGGCGGCGTTCATCGCGGGTGGTAAAGCGTCGGATTTCGAACGGCTAATGAAGGATTTCAACGCTTACCCGAGGATCTATGCGCCGCAGGTGCTCTCGGCGCGGGTGCTCGCACGCGACGGCGGGCATTTAGAGGTGACGATGCGCGTGCGGCAGAAGCACGTGCTGACGGTGGTGATGGATACGGCGTACGACGTGACGTTTGGGCGAGTGGATGCGCAGCGTGGGTACAGCGTCTCGCGGAGCGCAAGAATTTCCGAAATCGACGCACCGGAAACGGCGCACGAGCGAGCACTCGGGCCCGGCGAAGAGCACGGTTTTCTGTGGCGCATGAACACCTACTGGAGCTACGAGGAGCGGGACGGTGGCCTCTACATCGAGATTGAGTCGGTTTCGCTTTCGCGTTCGATTCCGATGGGGCTGGGGTGGGCGGTTGGGCCGTTCATTGAGAGCGTGCCGCGGGATTCGATTGAGTTCACATTACGGGCGACGCGGGACGCGCTCTTGAAACGGAAATGAGACAGGGAGATAACGATGAGCACACAGGCGATTGCAGGCGGCGATGCGGAGAGTTTTCACAATGCACAGCGCGTGAACGAGGCGTTGACAGCGGGCATTGAGAAACGGGCGCTGACGTGGATGGCGGAGAGAGCGCCGCGGTGGGTGAGCTCCGATGGATTGACACTGTTGGGATTTGGCGCGCAGATCGGAGCGGGCGTTTGTTATGCGCTGGCGCGCTGGGACCGGCGGGCGCTGCTGCTCGCGATCTTGTGCCTGGCGCTGAATTGGCTGGGCGACAGCCTGGACGGAACGCTGGCGCGGGTGCGGCGCCAGGAGCGGCCACGTTACGGATTTTACATCGATCATATGGTGGACGTGTTTGGCGCGGTGGCGTTGATGTGCGGGTTGGGCGCGTCGGGACTGCTGCACTGGGCGACAGCGATGGCGATGCTGATCGCATTTCTCGTGCTCGCGAGCGAGAGCTATCTGGCCACGTACACGCTATCGCAATTCCAGCTTTCGCAAGGAATCTTCGGTCCCACGGAGATTCGCATTCTGCTCGCGCTGGGCAATCTGGCGGCGCTGCGCAGCCTTTACTCGACGATCTTCGGGCACAGATTTCTGCTTTTCGATTTGGGAGGCGCGGTTGGAGCAGTGTGCATGGCAGCAATGGCGGTTGTTGTGGCGGCGCGTCACACTGCGCAGCTTTACCGGCAGGAACCACTGAAACCGGAGCAGGGGCAATGAGCGCCCTCTCGTTGAACACTTTTGCCCGCTGGGGCAAATTCAATCTGGTCGGCGCCGTGGGCATGGGGGTACAGCTTGGCGCATTGGCGCTCTTGAATCGCGTGATGACCGGGCATTACATGCTCGCGACGGCGGCGGCCATCGAGATCACGCTGCTGCACAACTTTGTGTGGCACATGCACTACACATGGCGAGATCGCAGTTGCCGAGGCGCAGTCGCGGGGCCGCTCATCCGGTTTCATCTATCGAACGGGGTGGTTTCGATGGTTGGGAATCTGGCGTTGATGCCGGTGCTTGTGGAGGGCGCGCGGATTCCTGTGGTTGCGGCGAATGTAATCGCGATTCTTTGCTGCTCGATTGTGAACTTTTTGCTTGGGGATCGGTGGGCGTTTGTGGAGGCAGTGTCAAGATGACGCGCGGGTCTGGAGACC
>JBAWFY010000063.1:0-4364 GCA_049592335.1 Occallatibacter sp. | reverse complement strand
GAGCTACACTTTACCAGCTTCCACCGGCGCCGCCTCCGCCGAAACCACCGCCGCCAAAGCCGCCGAAGCCGCCACCTCCACCACCGCCGCCACTGAAGCCTCCGCCACCGAAAAATCCGCCTCGGTTTTGGTTGCTCATTCCGCCCGACAACAGCCCCAGCCCCCACGCGCCAAGCAATCCATAGCCGCCAAAGCCGCGAAGGAGGTGGAAGATGATCCAGATGGCGATGATGATTCCCAGAATCACTTTGCCTGCGGATGGCGCCGGCTGGCGATGCGGCTCAACGGCAAGCGCCGGCTCGGTGTTCGTCTCCAACGTTACGTGCGCGTCTTCGGCGATCACCTGCGCCATCTGGCCCACGGCATCCGTCACCGCGCCGTCGTAGTCGCCGGCCCGCAAATCGGGAATCATACTGCGGCCGATATCGCCCACTTTGCCATCGGGCAGGATGCCCTCGAGACCGTAACCGACTTCGATCTGGTACTTGCGATCTGCGACAGCCAGCAGCACCAGCGCACCCCGATCTGAGCCTTTCTTGCCCATCTTCCATTTCGTTTCCAGTTCGTCGGCGTAATCGGCCGCGTCGTCGCCGTCGAGATCGTGCACCGTGACGATGGCAATCTGCGCGTTGGCTTGGCTATGATCCAGCTGCGAACAGATAGCGTCGAGCCGGGCTATCGCATCAGGCGAAAGCACGTGAGCATAATCGCTGACGTAATCGGTGGGCTGCGCCAAGTCGGCCACGCGTTCGGCTCGTCCGGGAACGGCAAGAAATACGAAGAGCGCCGCCAGAGACAGCGGAAACATAGCAAAACGCGCGCGGCAAAGGCCTTTCATTGCTTCTCTATTGTACGTGGGCGAGGCGAAGGAAGTTCCCGCGGCGCAGGTTCTACACTGGGAGAGAGATGACCGAATCGACGCTTCCTACGCCTCCGATTGCCCACAAACACCACACCGAAGCGCAACTGCACGGAGTGCTGCTGGCCGACGACTACGCCTGGCTGCGTGACAAAGAGAATCCCGACGTCACCGCGTACCTCGAGGCCGAAAACGCCTATGCCGAAGCCGTGATGGCGCCTCTCACCGGACTGCGCGAAGAGCTCTACCGGGAGATGCTGAGCCACATCAAGCAGACTGACGTCTCGGTCAGCTACCGCGATGGCGAGTGGTGGTATTACTCGCGCACCGAGGAGGGCCTGCAGTACGGCATCTATTGCCGCAAGCGCGGCGGGCCGGCTGGGCCCAATGCCGATGCGGCCGAAGAAGTCCTGCTCGACGGAAACGAGCTCGCCAAGGGACAGGCGTTTTTTGCGATTGGCGATACCGACATCACCGACGATGGCCGCTGGCTGGCTTACACCACCGACACGACCGGATTTCGCCAGTACACGCTACACATCAAAAATCTCGCGACCGGCGAGACGCTCGCGGACCAGATCGAACGCGTGGGCACCGTCGTCTGGGCGGCAGACAATTGCACGCTCTTCTACACCGTGGAGGACGAGCAGCAGAAGCGGCAGTTCCAGTTATGGCATCACGAACTCGGTAGGAAGTTCGCGGAAGACAAACTGGTTTACCAGGAAGACGACGAGCGATTCAACATTGCCGCCGGACGCACGCGCGACGGCAAATATGTAGTGCTCGAAATTGCCAGTCACACTGCGAGCGAGGCGCGGGTACTCAAAGCGGACGATCCAGCTGGCGCCTTCAGCATCATCGCGCCGCGCGAGGATGAACATGAGTACTCGCTCGACCACCGCAATGGCCTGTGGTTCATCCGCACCAACGATCGCGGGCGCAACTTCCGGCTGGTGACGGCGCCGGTAGAAACGCCGGGGCGCGAGCACTGGACCGAGCTGATTCCGCATCGCGAGCAAATCATGCTCGAGGACGTGGATCTCTTCGCCGGGTTCTTCTTCGCCTGCGAGCGCGAGAATGGGCTGCCTCGGCTGCGCTTGTGGAAATTCGCTGATGGCGGACCGGAAGCCGCGCTCTCCGGCGAGATCGCTTTCCCCGAGCCCGCCTACAGTGCCCACCCGCACGTCAACCGCATCTTCGATGCGACCACCTTTCGCTACGGCTACGAGTCGCTGATCACACCGGATTCCGTGTACGAGTTCGACATTGCTTCGGGCGTCTCCACGCTTCTCAAGCAAAAGCAAGTTCCCGGCGGCTTCGATCGCACCCTTTACGCGAGCGAGCGAATTCACGCAACGGCGGCGGATGGCGTGAAAGTTCCCATTTCAATCGTCTATCGAAAGGACAAGCGCGAGGCCGCCAAAAATCCGCTCTATGTCTACGGCTACGGCTCGTATGGCTACGCGTTGCCGCTGGGATTCGGCTCGAACCGTTTGAGCCTGCTCGATCGCGGAGTGGTGATGGCTTACGCGCACATCCGCGGCGGCGGCGACCTGGGCAAGCCGTGGCACGACGCCGGCAAAATGCTCTCGAAGCGCAACACGTTTACCGATTTCATCGCCTGCGTGGAGCATCTGGCCACTGCGGGCTACGGCGATCCAAATCGCGTGGCGATCGAGGGCGGGTCGGCCGGTGGCTTATTGATGGGGGCCGTAACAAACATGAGCCCACGGCTCGTTCGCGCCGTCCTTTCGCACGTGCCGTTCGTCGACGTGATGAACACCATGCTCGATGCATCCCTTCCCCTCACGGTTCCCGAGTACGAGGAATGGGGCGATCCGAATCAGGAAGAGTATTTCCGCACCATGCTCAGCTATTCGCCGTACGACAATCTGCGCGCGGCCGAGTACCCGGCTATGCTGGTGAAGACGAGCCTGCATGACAGCCAGGTGATGTACTGGGAGCCGGCCAAGTACGTGGCCAAGCTGCGCACGCTCAACCGCGGCAGCCATCCTCTCCTGCTGGTCACAAACATGCAAGCCGGCCATGGGGGCGCAAGCGGCCGCTACGACTATCTGAAGGAGATCGCGCTCGACTACGCGTTTCTGCTCAGGGAGCTGGGAATCGTGTGACGAATTGCAAGAGTTTGCGTCTTTGTGTCAGAGGCGATGGAATGCATAAGACAAGATTCATGATGTGTTTCTTGGCGTGTGCCGCGACATGCATTTGGTCGCAGCAGGCACCGGCGCCCAACTCGGATCAGCCTGCACCGCGCCCGATTGTTCGGGACCCGCACTCGACGGAGGCGGATTTGGCTGTACCGCTCTGTCCCGCAACCTTCAACGACAGTCTGGACACTGATGGCATTGCGGCGATGCGCGATAAGAGCGTGATGCATCCGATCCCAACGTACCGGCCCTTACCCGAGGCCACAGATGAAGCGCGGCGCCTGGACCAAAGGCCCTTGTTTTTCAGGGTACTGTTTAGCCTCGTCGTTGATGCAAGTGGTAAACCGCAGGACGTGTGCCTGAAACAATCTGCTGGCTACGGCCTCGATGCACAAGCAGCCAAAGCAGCCTGGCTAGGTCGATTCAAACCTGCGACCAAGGACGGCAAGCCGATAGCCACGCGCATCTCCGAGGTTTTCACATTTAACATCCGTTAACGCAAATTCTCGCCTCAAACGACTTAGGCGCTCTTCAATTCCGCTAGTGTCTTCTCCAAGCTCGCCGCATCTTCGACATTCAGCGATTTGAGATCCCCATCGAATTGTTTCAGCAGGCCGCAGAGCACTTTGCCGGGGCCGACCTCGATGAAGAGATTCGCGCCCGCGGCCTTCAACGCCAGCTCGCAGTCCATCCAGCGTACCGTGCCGGTTACCTGGCGGATGAGCGCGTCGCGCGCGGCGTCGGCCGTGGTAACGAGGCTCCCGCTCACGTTGGCCGCCACGGGAATGTGCGGATCTTGCAATGCGATTCCGGCGAGCACACGGGCTACTTCTTCCTGCGCGGTCTGCATAAGCGCGCAATGGAAGGGAGCGCTGACCGGCAGCGGCACTGCACGTCGTGCGCCTTTGGCTTTGCACAACGCCGAAGCCCTTTCGACAGCCGCAGCAGCACCGGAGATCACGGTTTGCGTGGGCGAGTTGAGATTGGCTGCCTGCACTGTGAGGCCGGTTTCGCGCGCCGCTTCTTCGCATGCCTCGGCTACCAGCGCGGCATCGAGCCCGAGCACGGCGGCCATGGCGCCCTCGCCGGCCGGAACCGCCTTCTGCATGGCCGCGCCGCGCGCCTTCACTGCGCGCACCGCGTCGGCAAACGAGAGCGTGCCCGCAATCACATGTGCCGACCATTCGCCTAAGGAGTGGCCCGCAGCCAGCGCCGGGGCCAAATCGTTTTGGGCGCCGTGCTCCGCCAGCACGCGCGCCGCTGCCACGCTCACCGTCATGATGGCTGGCTGCGTATTTTCGGTGAGGCGAAGCTCCGCTTCGGGTCCTTCGAAGCAC
>JBAWFY010000062.1:0-1785 GCA_049592335.1 Occallatibacter sp. | reverse complement strand
GGGCAGCACGGTCTGTGTGGGAATGCTATGGCCGGGAGACGCGCGCTGGATTCACGTTGTGGACTATCCGGTGGAAGGAAATGAGGCCATAGACGCCGGGAACGCGCTGGCGGGATTTTTGAACAGTAACTTCGCTGGTGCGCTGTCCCTTTCACTGGCTTCGCATTCGCTGGGAGCGCGGGTGGTGTTGCAGACCATTCAGGGGCTCAACCGGAGTGTGCGGAGACTTTTCGTGATGGCCGGAGCGATTGACAACACATGCCTGGCAGGCGAGTATGCAGCGGCTGCGGCCAAGGTACAGTCGATTTCCCTGCTCGCTTCCCGCTCCGACGACGTGCTCGAGTGGGCATTCCCAGCCGGGAATTTTGTGAGCGGCCTCTTCGCGCGTGGCGCACCTTATGTCCACGAAGCACTGGGCCGGGAGGGCCCGGCAGAGCCTTATCCTTCGCCCGATAACATTCATGCGGATTGGCAAATCCCGGACGGTTGGAGTTTTGGGCATGGCAGTTACCTGCCGCCGAATCCGCTGGGCGCGAATCCAAGCCGCTATCCGCCGTTGCCGTATTTTCCGCCGCCGGATATGCCCGAGCCGCCGAGCTATGCGCCGGCAGCGCTCCAAAGCGACGAGACACTCTGGCAACCTGCATTCAGCGCTGCCGTACAGTCGTCTCGATGGCAATGACGATTTCATCCTGATTTGCGACCGTCAGGATCATTTGCAGAAGCTCTTGAAAACCCCTCGAGCAGCGCGAGGCATACTGTCATCTCTTCGAAATCGACGATCGAGGGTATACAGAGCGATATGAATCTGTGTGATACTATTCGTTTAAGACCGGATACTTGACGGGGTTTGACGCGGTGCCACGCGAGGCAAATGTGCGTTCCGGTGGAAATCAGCAAATGTTGCAGACGCGCCGCCTATCCATTGGAGACAATATACTTCCTGAGCCCCGCCTTCTCGAAAAGGCGCTGGGAATACGCCTTTTTGAGGAGCGTTTGCTCAAGCTCTTCAGCGATGGCAGGCTTTTCGGCACGGTCCATACATGTATCGGGCAAGAATGGACCGGCGTTGCGTTGGCCGAGCATCTCCAAAAAGACGATACCCTCTTCAGCAATCATCGTTGTCATGGCCATTACCTGGCGCGCACTGGCGATTACACCGGACTGTTTGCCGAGATTATGGGGCGTGAGGCAGGCATCTGTCACGGGCGCGGCGGAAGCCAGCACATTTGCCACAGCAATGTCTTTAGCAATGGCGTTCAGGGTGGCATTGTACCCGTAGCCGCGGGAATTGCGCTGGCGAAGAAGTGGCGCGGCGGCCCCGATATCTCGGTGGTTTGTATAGGCGACGGCACGCTTGGTGAAGGCGCGCTTTACGAAGCCCTCAATTTGGCTTCGATCTGGAGCCTGCCGTTGTTGATTGTGCTCGAGAATAATCTCTATGCGCAAAGCACCTCGCAGGAGCAGACGCTAAGTGGTTCGATTGAAGCACGCGCGGAAGCGTTCGGAATTCGCACATTGCGAACAGACACCTGGAATCCGGTAGGGCTCATCGAGACAACGGGCGAGGCGATCAAGTATGTGCGCCGCGAGAGCCGCCCGCTTTTCCTGCGCGTGGATACCTACCGCCTGATGGCGCACTCGAAGAGCGACGACAATCGCGATCCGGCCGAAGTCGCTGCTTATCGCGAGCGCGACCTTTTGCATCAGGCGCAGCAGCAGTTTCCGGATCTGATGGGGCCGATCGAAGCCGATTTGCTGGCGCGCATCGATGCGCATGTAGAT
>JBAWFY010000061.1:0-2585 GCA_049592335.1 Occallatibacter sp. | reverse complement strand
CCGCGGGTCACTACGCGCTTCACGGGAAGCGGCCCAAGACCAAGAGAATAACCGAAGCTGGCGGCGAGTTCTTCGAATTGGACGACGCGGCGCGGTTCCGGCTTCTCGTGAATGCGGTAAAGGGACGGAACACTGAGGTCCTCGAGCCAGACGGCAACGCACTCATTGGCGGCAAGCATGAACTCTTCGATGAGGCGATTGGCCCAGGTGCGCTCGGCGCGCGTCACGCCGCGCATCTGGCCCTGCTCGTCGAACTCGATCACCGGCTCGGGCAAATCGAAATCAATGGACCCACGCTCTTCGCGGCGGCGGTTCATCAGCATGGCGAGCTTCTTCATGCGTTCGAAGCGCTCGACGAGCGGCGCATAGCGGGTGCGTGTCTCTGCATCGCCTTCCAAAATTGCGTGAACGTCGGTGTACGTCATTCTTGCGGCGGAGCGGATGACGCCTTCGACGATTTCGAAGCTCTCAATGCGGCCATCGGCATCGAGCTGCATGATGCAACTGAGAACCAGGCGGTCTTCGTGCGGGCGCAGGCTGCAGATATCGGTCGAGAGCTCCTGAGGCAGCATGGGAATGGCGCGATCGGGAAAGTAGACGCTGTTGCCGCGCAGGCGCGCTTCCAGATCGAGTGCGGAGCCGGGACGAACGTACTCGGCTACATCTGCGATGTGGACCTGGAGTTCGTAGCCCGCACCGTGGGCGCGTTCGCTTACCAGGACGGCATCGTCGAAATCCTTCGCGGTTTCGCCGTCGATGGTCACGACGGGAAGCGCACGAAAATCGGCCCGACGAGCCACGACCTCTTGGTCGAGGTGGGCGACTGATTTAGCCTCGGCAAGCACATGCTCGGGAAAGATGCGCGGCAACTGATGCTTGCGAATCATCATCTCGACGTCGACACCGAAGTCGTCGGGACTGCCGAGAATTTCGATCACGCGGCCAATGGGTGGACGCGTGGGCGTAGGCCAACTGGTGATCTCGACATCAACGATCAGGCCGCCTTCCAGGCGCTCGGGTTTTGGGCTAGCTTTTGCTTCACGACCCAATACGCGATGCGGAGTGGAAGACGCGGCCGTCGGAGGAACTTCCGCGCCGGGTGGAATCACGATGGGTTGCGTCATGCGCTCGTCGAAGGGAAGGACGACGTTTTGATTCTGGCCGCGACCGGGATTGGCATAGCGAAACGTTCCTACGACTGTGGGGTTGCGGCGCTCCAAAACGCGAAGAATGCGACCGGACACACGGCCATCGGCTTTGGGCGGGTCGACATCGACCAGAACCTGGTCGCCCTGCATGGCTCCGGAGATTTCGGTGGGCGGGATGAAGATGTCCTCGGTTTCCGCGGAGCGCTGCGCACCAGATCTGCGATTAGGGCGCACGAAGCCGTAGCCGTCGCGGTGCAGATCGAGGCGGCCGGAGACAAGGTTGCCGTTGGTGCGAGAAGGCGCCTGCGGAAGGCTCCAGTGCTCGCGATCAAGCTGCGTGAGCTGGCCGCGAAGAGTGAGGCGGGCCAACTGCTCGAGAAGAAGCCGGCGCTCGCGGCCGCCGCCGAGGCCCAGCTCGCGGACCAACTGCTTATAAGCAGCTTTCCGTCCCGCCGAAGCGGCGATCCGCGCCAGTAATTCGCGATCGGTCATAGGGCAAGATTAAGGCAACGCCGCGGCCTCTTCAGAAAGAACGCAGAAATCGGCGATTTGCCGTAGAATGTGGGAGACGGAGGATGCGGGGAGCCTGGGATCGGGTTTTTCTCGCTTTCAGCCGCTCGTCGCCGGCCGTGTTCGCGTGTGGCGCGGCGTACTCTTTATAATTTGGGCGCAGGCCAATGGCGTTGCCTCGGCATCCCCCCGGTCCTGATCGGACAGAAAAGGAAATACATCTTGAGCGCTATGTGGAAACCAAATCAGAGCGAGCCAGTTCGTTCCATGCCTAACCCGGAACCGCCGCCGGCGCCCGTTCATACGGCCGCACCAGCCGTGGAATCCCCCAACCGCGGGCCATCGCCGGCTGGCGACCAGGCCGTTATCAGCAAGGGCGTCTTTGTCAAAGGCGAGATCTCGGGGACCGAATCGATGTTTATCGATGGCAAGGTGGAAGGCTCGATCAGTCTACCTGGCAACCGCGTAACCGTGGGCCGCAACGGCCAGGTGAACGCCAGTGTGACTGCGCGTGAAGTGGTCGTGATGGGCAAGATAAAAGGGAATGTGTCGGCATCGGACCGCGTGGACATTCGCGCCGAAGGCGCGCTGAGCGGCGACGTCTCGGCGGCGCGCATCAGCATTGAAGATGGCGCGTTCTTCAAGGGCGGAATCGACATCAAGAAGGGCGAGGGGAAATCGGGGCAGCAGACCAACTCGCCTGTCCAGATGCCCAGCACATCCACGCCGGAAGCGGCTAAAGTCGCGTCGTAGATTCGAAATTCCTCTGTCCAGCAAAAGCGCCCTTGCGTGCAAGGGCGCTTTTGTGTTTTTGGACGAGTGAAGTTGAGCAGTGAAGGTCCGGACGCGGACTTTGCAACTCCTTACGATTCCTGCTCGGCCAGGCCCAGGCGGCGGAGCACGACGCGCGGCAGAGCGGAGCCGGAT
>JBAWFY010000060.1:0-2386 GCA_049592335.1 Occallatibacter sp. | reverse complement strand
TCCCACAAAGGTTTCATCGACCTCGACCGGCCCGCCGCCGCCCAGCTTGCCCCAGTTGCCGTCCTTGAGCGCCAGCCGTATCCGGTGGAGCATGAACCAAGCCGATTTCTGAGTGACCTTCAAATCCCGCATGATTTCGTAAGAGCTAACGCCGTTCTTGCAATTGACTATCAGCCACACGGCAACCAGCCATTTGTCGAGCGGGATCGGAGAATCCTCAAACACGCTCTGAGTCTTGACACTGAATTGCTTGTGGCAAGCGCCAGCCATGCACTTCCAAATGCGCCGGGTGCGGAGATAGGAAACCCGCTTCCCATTGCAGTGCGGACATTCGACACCTTGAGGCCAGCGCATAGACGCCACGAATTGAACGCAGGTGTCGGGATCGGCAAAGTACCGCGTTGCCGCCAGTAGGTTAGTAGGTAGTTTCTTCTCTGTCATAATTCCCCACGTTCCATCCAACATACGTGACCGCTCACGTATATGTCAAGAGTTTTCTAATTGACTTTGCGTGACCGCTCACGTATGCTTTGCACTATGGCGAGAAAGAACCCGGCGGCGGTGGCATTAGGCCGCAAAGGCGGTCTCAAGGGCGGTAAGGCGCGAGCGGCCAAACTGACGGCGGAGCAGCTCTCAGAGCAAGGCCGTAACGCAGTGATGGCGCGATGGGCTAAGGCCAAGGAGCGGAAACGCGCGGCTGGCTAGTCTATGCGTGGACTGGGGCGCTCACGGCTTGGGCTCGGCAGGTTTCCCGGTCGGCTTCGGCGTCTCTGCCTTCTTGTTCCCATACTCCAGCTTGTAGTTGTTCGCATAGAGGACGATGACCGCAATCACTATGGCGGAATACCATAGTTCAGCAATAGAGGTCATCGCGGCGAGAGCCAGGCCCGCCGACATTCCCGAAAACAGGTTGTAGACATACTGGGCAACGAGCCACGCGGGGATCAGGAGCAGGCGGCGCTTAATCATGGGCGCAAACCCCTTTCGGTTGGGAACTCTGGCCCTATAATAAACTGCAAATGAAAAGCCGCGCCTGCGAAGCGCGGCCTCTCTGATCTTGTGCGGACACACAAATCATTTCATGGAGTGTGTTCAAATGCAAGTTCCAATCGAATACTTCATTAATTTATTTGGTCAACTTGCGGCTGAATTGGATCGCCTTTCCGGAGCTGGTCCAGCATTGACACCGCCTTGTCTCGCATCTTCCGAGTTTCGGCAACCGTTAGTTCCCACTCCCCAAGAAATGCAGGATCACTGCGAGCAGCCTCAAACTTCTCCTTCCACTCCTCGCCCATCAAGGGAATAGCCAGGTTTTGCCAGACAAGTTTGTCGCGCGTCATCACGATAAGCGAATCTAAGGTGTTCACCATATTCTGCAAGAACGCTTCATTCACTTCCATTGTTCGTCCCCTACCGCTCATACTCCAGCGCAATCATATCGATCAATCTCAAATATCACACTTTCCGCGCCTTAGCGTATTCCGCTTACCATAAGCCACTGATTACGCGGTTACATCCCGGCCCAATTGATACTCCAAGTGCTTCCAAACATGCTGCTTATGGAGCGGGTTCCACATTACCAAAATAGCAATCGTGGTGCGGCAGGTATGTTGTTGCCAAATAAAAGGCCCGGCTTTGGGCCGGGCCTCATTGGTTAAACGATACGCTAGTCCAAAAAGCTGCCCCACCGCAGGTGGCTACTCGGCCGCCATCTCTTCGGCTTCGCCTTCCTGCCGCATCATTTCCAGCTCGCGCTCGGCGGCCTCGATCTCGGCGTGCACTTCCTCCTGCACGCGTGCCGCGGCTTCCTCAAGTTCCGGCGAGAGCTGCACGTTGCGGTAATATTCCAGGCCGGTGCCCGCCGGGATCAAGCGCCCGACGATCACGTTTTCCTTCAAGCCGCGCAGGTTGTCCACCGCGCCGTTGATGGAAGCCTCGGTGAGCACGCGCGTCGTCTCCTGGAAGCTGGCCGCGGAGATGAAGCTGTCGGTCGAGAGCGATGCCTTGGTGATGCCCAGGAGCAGCGGCCTGCCGATTGCCGGACGGCCACCGTTCGCGAGCACACGCTCGTTCTCTTCGCGGAAGCGGAAGCGGTCCACCTGCTGCTCGAGCAGGAAGTTGGTGTCTCCCACTTCGTCGATCCGCACCCAGCGCAGCATCTGCCGGACGATGACTTCGATGTGCTTGTCCGAGATGGCCACGCCCTGCAGACGATAAACTTCCTGGATTTCGTTCACCAGATAAGCCTGCAGTTCCTTTTCGCCCAGCACGGCAAGAATGTCGTGCGGGTTCAAGGGACCGTCCATCAGAGGATCGCCGGCGCGCAGGCGTTCGCCTTCCTGCACGTTCACGTGAATGCCGCGCGGCACCGAGTATTCCTTCTCGT
>JBAWFY010000059.1:0-2899 GCA_049592335.1 Occallatibacter sp. | reverse complement strand
ATTCAGGACTTACGCCGCGAGATGCAGAGCCAGATCGACAGCCTGAAGAGCGATCTTGCGCAAAAGAATGCCCAGCTGCAACAGGCGCAGCAGGATGCCGCCGATGCGCGCGCCGCCGCCGACAAGGCCGCCGCCGCTGCCCAGGCGCAGCAGCAGGCTGTCACCGACAATACCGGCGCGGTGTCAACACTGCAAAGCACGGTGAGCGACCTCAAGACCAACCAGGCTTCACTGGCGACCACCGTCAGCGACGAAACCACGAACATGAAGAAGATGGTCGGCAACCCTGACGCCATTCACTTCAAGGGAACGACGATGTCGTTTTCGGGCAGCTTCCTGGCGGCAGAAACGGTGAACCGCACGGCGGCCACAGGCGGCGATATCAACACGCCCTTCACCGGCGTTCCGCTGGCCAACTCCGAGGCCTACAACGAGGCCGAGTTCTTTGGTTCCGGCCGTCAGTCGCGGCTGGCTCTCAGGGCCGTGGGCAAGATGGCGAATTTGACGTTGACCGGCTACTACGAAATGGACTGGCTGAGCGCAGGCGTCACCTCGAACGGCAACCAGTCGAACAGCTACACGCTGCGGCAGCGCCAACTCTGGGCCGACGCCAAGACTGCCACGGGCTGGGACTTCTCCGGTGGCCAGGGATGGTCGCTCGCTGCCGAGACCACGCAGGGCCTGACGCGCGGCACCGAGATTTTGCCGGCCACCATCGATGCGCAGTACGAAGCCGGTTTCGTATGGGCTCGCCAGGAAAGCTTCCGCGTCAGCAAGGACGTCGGCAGCAAATTCTTCCTTGGCGCGTCAGTGGAGAATGCGCAGACGCTGAACCCCGGCGGACAGAACCTGCCCTCGAATGTGCTGCTGGGTTCGGCAGGCACCAGCGGCGGGCTTTACAACGCCGGCGGAAGCGCCTCCGGATCGACCCTGGCCAACTACTCCTTCAACTACACGCCGGATTTTGTTCTGAAGCTTGCGGCAGAGCCAGGCTGGGGCCACTGGGAACTGTTCGGCATCGGCCGCTCCTTCCGCGATCGCATCTATCCATCGGCAACCAACATCCTGAGCCAGGCAGTTTGCGGCAGTGTCACCCTGCCCTGCAACAATGTCGTTTGGGGCGGCGGCATTGGCGGCGGCTTCCGCGGGCCGCTGGCCAGCAAGAAGCTCACCGTCGGCTTGAAAGGCCTGTGGGGCGATGGCGTAGGCCGCTACGGGTCATCGACGATTGCCGACGTCACCTTCCGTCCAAGCGGAGTCATCTCGCCGCTCCACGCCTTCTCGGCTTTGAGCACGATCGAACTGAACCCCACCCCGCGCTTCATGATGTACTTCAACTACGGCGGCGATTACGTCGGTCGTGACTGGCAGGCCGACACCACAACCGGCGACGCCCTCAATGGCAAAGTGGTCGGCTATGGCGCCCTCAACGCCGACATGTCGGGCTGCGGAATCGAGCCTGCTCCGAGCACCGCCGGCGGCGAGCCGACTTCCGACCCAATCACTCCCGGCAACTCCACCAACGGCTGCAAAGGCAACAACAAAGACGTGCAGGAGTTCACGGCCGGCTACTGGTTCAACATCCTCGGCGGTGCCCAGGGACGTCTGCGCCAGGGCATCCAGTACAGCTATATTCGCCGCGATCTCTGGTCCGGCGCGGGCGGTACGCTCAACCCCTCGAACGGCGCCAACGGCGAAGACAACATGATCTTCACGTCGTTCCGCTACTATCTGCCGTAACGCTAGTATTCTGGGCTGCATCAATCGGGGCAATCTGCTTTGCGGATTGCCCCGAATTCTTTGTGCGCTCGACTTTGTTTTGCGCCCTTCGACGGCGACGAATCGCGGCAGAAAGCGCTATGCTGCTTGCCGCGCAGTTGCCTGGGCGGCGCCGTGGGTAATGGTGTCAATGAGCCGATTGTTGAATGCCGGAATGTCATCCGGCTTACGGCTGGTGATGAACTGGCCATCGCGGACCACTTCCTGATCGACCCATTTCGCGCCGGCATTCGCCAGATCCGTGCGCAGCGAGGGCCACGAGGTAGCCGTTTTGCCTTTCACGACGCCGGCTTCGACCAGCATCCAGGGACCGTGACAGATGGCCGCGATGGGCTTTCCCATGCCGGCGAAGCTGCGCACGAACTCCACGGCCTTCGGTTCCATGCGCAGGTGATCGGGGTTCATCACGCCGCCGGGCAGGACCAGAGCATCGAATTCCTCCGGGCTGCATTGCTCGAGTGTCTTGTCGACGGAAACGCTCTCTCCCCATTCCGTCCTATTCCATCCTTTGATTTTTCCGCTTTTGGGTGCGACGACGATTGTGGTAGCGCCGGCGTGGGCGAGAGCTTTGCGCGGCTCCATCAGTTCCGCTTGCTCGAATCCGTCCGTTGCCAGAATGGCGATCTTCTTGCCAGCGAGGTTGGAAGGCATATGCATCATCTCCTATGCGGCGTAGGACGCGATGCCGGTGGTGCGGGTTGCCGGAAATGGGAGAGCGCGCCACGGGTCGTTTGCATGTGGCAAACAGAATGAATTTGCAGCGCATCGAAACTCGACCGCGCGGCCTCCGATTGGCTAGGCCCCGATTCGGAACCGGCGCAAAATCTGGCGCCGAAGTTGCCGTGTGAGGGGACGAAAGAAGAAGACGCGCCATAGGCGTTCACCGCGGCGAATTTATTAGCCCCGCGTTTCAACGTGGGTAGGCGGCAGGAATCTCTCTTGGGTCCCGTTAAATAAGTCGATGCCGCTATCCCTGAGTTCAAAAACCTAGCCCGTTTCTCGAAATGAGAAACGGGCTAGGCTTTGTGTTCGCTAAATTCCTACGCTTTAGCCGACGTCAGCTGGCCGAGATCCGCGGCCAGCTTTTCGGTCGAGAAGGCTTCGATCGTGTCGCCTTCTT
>JBAWFY010000058.1:0-2687 GCA_049592335.1 Occallatibacter sp. | reverse complement strand
CGGCCCAGAATGCGGCCAATGCGTTCCATCCCTTCCTCGGCCTGCGCGCGCAGCGTTTTGGAAATCTTGCCCGTTCTTGCGGTCAATGCTACTTGCATGATTGCCTCCGCTTGATCTTCGTCAAATTGATCGTCGTCAAATTCCCGCGCTTAACGGGGCGCGGTGGTGGACAGTATATGCCGAATCAGCTTCCAGCTTCCAGCTGTTCTTGCTGAACAATCGTCGGGCTAATTACGGAAAGGACAGAAACCAAAATTGTAATCGGAACCAATTCGACAGAGACAGGAAGCCCGATTCTTCACGGAACGGGTTAGAGGCTAGCAGCTGTCTTCTCACATCTCCCAGCGCAGCAATGTCGCGCCCACCGTCAGTCCCGCGCCCATTGCGCCCAGCAGCACCAGCTCGCCCTTCTTAAGTTTGCCCTGCTCAATCGCTGTTTCCATAGCCAGAGGAATTGTGCCCGATGATGTGTTCCCGTACTTCTCAATGTTGATGACCACGTGCTCCGGGCTCATGCCCAGACGATCGGCCGTGGCCGTAATGATGCGCTTGTTCGCCTGATGGGGAATGAAACAACCCAGATCGGCACCCGTGATGCCATTTCTCTCCAGCACCTTCACCGTCATTTCCGCCATTTTGCGCACAGCAAACTTGAAAACCGCCGGACCATCCTGATAGATGTAGTGCCATTTCTTGTCGACGGTTTCGTGGCTGGAGGGATTCAGGCTGCCGCCGCCCTTCAGGCAGAGGCTGCCGCCGCCCGAGCCATCCACCTCGTGTACGAAATCGATGAACCCGATCTCGCCTTCTTCGCACGGCTCCAGCAACACCGCGCCGCCTCCGTCACCGAAGAGCACGCACGTACTGCGGTCGGTGTAGTCGGTCATGCGCATGTTGGCATCGGCGCCGCACACCATCACTTTTTTGTGCGCGCCGCTTTCAATCAGCTTCACGCCTGCCTGCAGCGCAAACACAAACCCGGAACAGCCAGCCGAAACATCGAAGCCCCAACAATTCGTCGCGCCGATTTTGTGCTGCACCAGGCACGCCGTCGCCGGAAACATCATGTCCGGCGTCACCGTGGCCACGATAATCGCTTCCACTTCGCTCGCATCGATACCGCGCGCCGCAAGGCACTTTTTGGCCGCCTCCGCGCAGATGTCGCTCACGCCTTTGCCCGCGGCGAGCTTATGCCGCTCCTTGATCCCTGTGCGCTCCGTGATCCACTGGTCACTTGTTTCGACTAGTTTTTCGAGGTCTTGATTGGTGATCACATCCGGGGGAACGTAGGTGCCGAGCGCGGAAATCTTGGCGCGGCGGCCCACCACGGGGCGAACGGTCAGGCTCAATGCTCTCTCCTAACGCAAGGCGCACAAGCGCAGCAGCTGAACCTAGGGTCTCGGTCCCTGTCTTCTTGGTCCCTTGTTCCCTCGGTCCCTGCCGGGGTCCCCGACGAGCGTCTATGCTCGGTGGGGTGGCTTGTTCCCTGCTTCAAACGCAAAAGTACCGGGTGACCTACTGCGCCCGTACGAGCCCGTTACCGTTGCTTCCTTCCGGACCTGGCGGGGTTGGCGGGATTACGTCGCGTAGGACCCGGCACTTGTCGATTTTAGCACTCGCATGAGACTGCTCAAGATGTACGCCTGACTTTACAGCCAGTCCAGGACGAACTCGCAAAACGCGCGACGCCAGCCTGCATACACAATGATCGATACAATTTGATATTGCAGCTTGAAAACACCATGGAAGGGGCACGTGAGTTCACGCGGCTGGTGGACGCGCAAATGGCCCAGTGGTCTTCGCCAGGGCCACTGATGCCCCAAAAGCATCCCGATGATAGAATCTGTTCGTCGATCTGCCTTCATGTTTTGTCACAGCTATTTCCGCTCTCAACCATAAAGAGCGGACGCACGCAACGCGCAGCGGCAATCAAACTTCAAGGCCTGTCTGATAGGAGCGCACCGATGAAGCCCCAGTTTTCAGATTGCAATTCGATTGTTTCCCGCGTATTGTCGGGGTTCTCGCAGGCTCTTGGCGCGGCACTGGGGACCGTGCAACTGGGTTGGCCCAGTTCGGTGATGCTGGCGTTGGGCACGGTTTGTTTCACGTCACAGCCCGCAGCTGCGTCAAACCGCTCGGCCTACATTCCATACGACAGCGCCTGGACGAATGAGTCCGCTTCGCCACAGATAGTGCTCGACGGCGCACACCAGCAGATTTTTACTGCCTGGGTTAATCTCGATCGCGTAGACGTTCTCTCTACGGTGGACTACCATCTTATCCATTCCATCGCCGTTCCATCGCCAGCAAGCGTGGATATTTCGCCCGACGGAAGTACGCTGGCAGTAGCCGCCTCCGGCCAGCACGTCTTCTTTTTCAGCACTACGACCTTTGCAAAAACGAATGATGTTGTTATCCCCGCGTTGCCAGGATTAGGCAATTTCGCGGAGGTAACTTCTTTTATTTATGCCGCCAACGGCAACGCCATTATTAATATAGGGCTTACAAATATAGCAACTCCAGGCACTGCGGTGGTTTACTGGGATGCTGCTACAAATTCTGTCTCACTGACTCCCCCCAATTCATCCACGAACTACAGCGGAGCCTCTCTGCTTGCCCGCAGCGGCGACTACACCAAGATCCTGATGGCAGACTTCACAGAGTCAGCCCAATACACATCTCAGGTG
>JBAWFY010000057.1:0-1819 GCA_049592335.1 Occallatibacter sp. | reverse complement strand
GAACCTGCGAAATCGACATCACATTTCAGACCGGCTACAACCTCGACATCGCGGCCGTGGACGTGCAGAATCGCGTGGCCAGCGTGGAAGGCCGTCTGCCTGGCGAGGTGGTCTCCACCGGCATCGACATCATCAAGGCCACCAACAACTTCGTCTTCGGCGCTGGATTTTATACGCTCGATGGCCGCTACTCCAGCGAATACATCTCCAACTACCTGGATGTTTACGTGAAGGACGCGCTCAAGCGCGTGCCGGGCGTGGGCGATGTAATGATCTTCGGCGAGCGCAAGTACGCCATGCGCGTATGGCTCGATCCGGTGCGCCTGGCCGCGCGCAATCTTACCGCAACCGACGTGGTGAGCGCGCTCGAAGAGCAGAACGTCGAAGTTCCCGC
Organism: Occallatibacter sp.; assembly: GCA_049592335.1. Classification (GTDB taxonomy): domain Bacteria; phylum Acidobacteriota; class Terriglobia; order Terriglobales; family Acidobacteriaceae; genus Telmatobacter. Next base: position 1,425 of record JBAWFY010000057.1, on the reverse strand, counting down.
CGGCCAACTCGGGCAGCCGCCTTCTGATTCGAAGCAGGCGTTTCAGATTCCCGTGCGCGTGGTGGGCCGTCTATCGAGTCCAGAGGAGTTCGACAATATCATCGTCAAGAACTCACCGAACGGCCTGGTTCAGCTGAGGGACGTGGGCCACGCGGAAGTCGGCGCGGAGGATTACAGCACTCTGCTCGAGTACGCTGGCCATCAGGCGATGGGCGTTGGCGTGGAGCAACTGTCGAATGCCAATGCGCTCGACGTGGACGCCAAGGCCAAAGCTGCGCTGGCACAGCTCGCGAAGAATTTTCCGCCCGGCCTGCAGTATGCGATCGCTTTCGACTCCACAACGGCGGTGGGCGAATCGATTCGCGAAGTGCTGGTCACGCTGATTGAGGCCATCGTCATCGTCATCACGGTCATCTTTCTTTTCCTGCTCGATTGGCGTGCCACCATCATTCCCGCGGTCACAATTCCGGTGTCGCTCATCGGCACCTTTGCATTTATCAGGATCTTCGATTTTTCCATCAACTCTCTCACGCTCTTTGGCATCACGCTGGCCACGGGGCTGGTGGTGGACGACGCGATTGTGGTCATCGAGAATGTGCAGCGCCACATTCACATGGAACACTCGAATGCCCGCGAAGCTACATCCCGCGCGATGCGTGAAGTCACCAGCGCGGTGATTGCGACATCGCTGGTGCTGATCGCCGTGTTTGTGCCGGTCAGCTTCTTCCCCGGCACTACGGGCATCCTCTACCGGCAGTTCTCACTCACGATTGCATTTTCTATCGCCATTTCGGCATTCAACGCGCTCACACTTTCACCGGCGCTTTCCGCGCTCTTTCTGCGCGGCGAAGAGGCGCGTCCGCGCCAACTTGATTTTCTCCACATCGACTTTGTCTCGCGCGCTTTTGCCGCATGTATTCACAGCGCCGACGACTTCATCACCTGGCTGGGGAGCATGTACGCGCGCGTGATTCACGTGGCATTGCAACTGCGCTACGTTCTGCTGCTGGTGTTCTTCGCTGGACTGGGCGCCACGGTGTGGATGTACCGCTCGGTGCCAACTGGCTTTATTCCGCAGGAAGATCAGGGCTACTTCATGGTGCTTGTGCAGGCGCCTCCCGGATCTTCAATGGCCTACACCACGGCGCTCGCAGAACGCGCGGGGGCGATGATTGACCAGGAACCTGAAGTGGGTCACCGTCTATTCTCAATCGTTGGCTTCAGCTTCGCCGGCTCCGCTTCCAATTCCGGCATGATGTTCGTGAACACGGGCCCCCTTCCCGGACAACACCGAAAAATGCGATCGACGGCGGAGGTCTTGAAAGATATCGCGCCCAAACTGCAAATGCTGATGATCGTCCCCAACGGCGGGCTGGTGGCGGCCTTCGAACCGCCGGCCGTCCAAGGCGTGGGCAGCTTCGGTGG
>JBAWFY010000056.1:0-2193 GCA_049592335.1 Occallatibacter sp. | reverse complement strand
GAAATCGGGGTGGTCGAGGTTCCGGTGAGGTGGTATGCGATTGCGGCTATTTATTTTGCGGTTGCCGTGGCAGTGATTTCTGCCGTGGATTATTTTATCGGCTTCTGGAAGCAGATCGACCACGCGTCGAAGGACCGGCGTAAGGCCGCAGTGCTTTCGCGGGGCAAGAGCGTGAGAATCTCGTAGAGGCAGGGAATAGCCAGTAGGGAGTAGCCGATAGGCGGTTCGTGCTGCGACCTCTCTGCGATCGGCCGCTCTAGTCTGAATCAAGCCTACTGGCGAATCCCGGTTTCAAGGGTCTTTCTACTCCCTACTCCCTGTCTTCTCATTGCCCCACCTCATAACGCACCTCGGCCAGCGCGGTCTGGTAGGCGTAGCGCGCGTTGGTGTTTTCGATCTGGGCCTCGGTCTGGTTGAGCTGCGCCTGGGTGAGCTCGACGATGCTGCTCAAGCCGATTTTGTAGCGGGCGGTCGCGAGATCGAGAGCGAAATTTGACTGGTTGAGCATGTCCTGGGTGACGCCGATGCGCTGAAACGCAGTCTGCGCATTCAGGACGGCGGTGCGCACGTCGCGCGCGATCATGTCGCGCAGATTGCGTACCTGTTCTCCGGCGGCACTGGCGCGGTATCTGGCTTCCTTTGCGTCGGCGCTATAGAGAAAGCCGTTAAAGACGGGAATGCTCATGTTGGCGCCGGCGCCGAGATACCACGGCGTTTGGATTTGGTCGTCGCGAATCGGCGCGTCACCGCCGGTAAGCAGGGCAGAGACGGTTGGCATCCACAAATCTCGTTCCGCGGTGGTGTACTGTTTCGCCGCCAGAAAACTGTCATTAAGGGAAGCCAGATCGGGGCGCTGCCTGAACGCCGCCTGCACGAGGGCTTCGGCATCGTCGGGCGCGGGCTGGGGGTTGCCGCCGGTATCGTCGACCAGATCGTACTGCTGATCCTGCTCCGAGCCGAGGACGTTGTTGAGCGCGGCCATGGAGGCCTGCTCGTTGCCGTGCGCGTCAAGGAGCAGAAGGTTGGCTTGGGAGATCTGTACATTGGCGAAGCTCAGGTCGAGCTCGGATCTGACCTGGGATTTGGTGAGTGCGCCGACCTGATCGCCAGTGGCCTGGCGCTGGGCGAGGGTCTGCTGCGCGACCTTGAGTAAGGCTTGCGTGGTGAGCGCCTGGTAAAAGGCCTGATCGACGGCGAGCTTGATGTCGAGCTCGGTGGCGCGCTCGGTTTCAAGCTGCGCGCGGGCATTCGATTGCGCGCTCTTGACCAAGTTGTGCGTGTGACCGAAATCGGTGATCAACTGGCTGACGGTGAGACCGCCGGCCGCCTTGTCGAAAATCGTCGGGCTGTTGATGGTTCCGTCGCCGGTGATGCGGCTGTTTTTGTGCGTGTCGACCGCGGTGAGGTCGGCAGTGGCCTGTGGCATCTCGATGGATCGGACCTGGCGTGTCACCTGCCCTTGAGCGAGCGCGAGCAGGCGGCCGACGCTGATGTTGGGGTTGTTCTTGAAAGCCATCTGCTCAGCCTGCTCGATGGTGAGAGTGGGGCCGGGGAGCAGCGCATTGGTTAAGTCAGGGGGCGTCTGCGGCGCTGCCGGCGGCGCTGTGGGAGCTTGAGCCGGCGGTGCATTTGGCGCGATTTGTGCAAACAGGTGCGTTGCCGGAGCGTTGGGCAGCGGCTGCTTCTGCGCGCGAGTAGAGGAAACAAGCAGAAGACAAGACAACGGAAAAAGGATTGTGGCAAGAGTCTGATTACGCATGTTGCTCCTCTTGTGCGCCGCCTGCGTTTCCTCGACGCCGGCCGTGGATGAGGAGATACACAGCGGGAACAAGGAAGACGGTGACCGCGACTGAAACGGCCAGGCCGCCGATGACAGCGCGAGCCAGCGGCGCATACTGTTCGCTACCGGCTTCGAGGCCGAGAGCCATGGGGATCATGCCCAGCAGCGTGGCCAGCGAGGTCATGAGGATGGGGCGCAGACGAATCTTGCAGGAGTGGACGACGGCTTCGAGCAGCGGCTGGCCTTGTTCGTGGAGGATGCTGGCGAACTCGACGATGAGAATGCTGTTCGAGACCACGATGCCGGTCATCATGATCACACCCATCAGGGACATGATGTTCAGCGTGCTGCCAGTCACAAATAGAGTAATTACAACCCCCGCCAGTCCGGGCGGAATCGCCATGAGAATGATG
>JBAWFY010000055.1:0-3441 GCA_049592335.1 Occallatibacter sp. | reverse complement strand
TTCCAGCCGTCTGAGGTTGCCAAGCCGGTGATGGTGTTTTTTCTGGCGTGGTTTCTTCACACGCGGCTTGGCGCGATGGATAGATGGAAGCAAACGCTGCTGCCGGCCGCGTTGATCCCGATGGCGTTTATCGTTTTGATCGTGGGCCAGCCGGACTTGGGAACGGCGCTGGTGCTGGCCGGGACGACCGCGATGATCCTCGTGCTGACCGGGATGGAGTGGAAGATTCTACTGGGGGCGTTTTGCGCGGCTTTGCCGCCGCTGGCCATGTTGATGTTGGTGCCATGGCGTTTTGCGCGGCTCATGGCATTTCTGCATCCCAACTGCGACGCCCGCGACGCTGCCAACGCCGCGAGTTACCACGTTTGCCAGTCGCTGATCGCTGTGGGCACCGGCGGCTTGACGGGCCGCGGCTATATGGAGGGAATGCAGAAGATGTTTTATCTGCCGGAAGCCTCCACCGATTTCATCTTTGCCAATATTGCCGAGGAGCTTGGTTTTATTGGCGCGATGTTTATTGCGATCCTCTTTGTCGTTTTCGGGATTCGCGGGTTGCGGACCGCATTCCGCTGCACCGATCCGTTTGCGCGCATCGTTGCGTTCGGCATTACTACGACCATTCTGCTGCAGGCCTTCTTCAATATCAGCGTGGTGCTGTCGCTGGTGCCGACGAAGGGCATTCCGCTGCCGCTGATTTCGCACGGAGGGACGTCGTTGTTTTGTACGCTGGCTTCGGTTGGGATTTTGCTGAATATTTCGCGGAAGGCCGAATAGGGCAGGGAGTAGGGAACAGGAAATAGTGTGAGTGCGCACCGAACACTGACTACTCACACTCACACTGGCCACTAACCACTTTGAACTCCGAACTACGCATCCTCATCGCCGGTGGCGGAACGGGCGGGCACATCATCCCGGCTCTCGCAGTGGCGCGCGCGCTTAAGGAGCGGCACGGGGCCGAGGTGCTGATGGTGGGCACGGCGCGAGGGCTGGAATCGAAGTTGGTGCCCGAGGCCGGATTCGCGCTACGGCTGATCGACGTAGGCCCGCTGAAGAGTGTGTCGCTGGCGACAAGGCTGCGCACGCTTTCGCGTCTGCCCGTGAGCATCTTCGAGTGCAAACGAATCATTCGCGAGTTCGGGCCGGGGGCGGTGCTGGGCGTGGGCGGGTATGCCTCGGGCCCGGCGATGCTTGCGGCGCTGTGGCTCAAAATCCCCACCATGGCCTACGAGCCGAACGCCATGCCCGGACTCGCCAATCGGCTGGTGGGTAAGCGTGTCACATGTGCGGCCATCAATTTTCCCGCGGCCGCGCGATGGTTTCGCAATGCCGAAGTCACGGGCGTTCCCGTTCGTCCGGAGTTTTTTTCGCTGCCAGCGCCGCAGGGTGCACCATATCTATTGATCTTTGGCGGCTCGCTGGGCGCGCGCATCTTCAACACGCATCTGCCGAAGCTGATGCCGAGGCTGCTCGATGCCGTGCCGGGACTGACGGTTTTGCACCAATGCGGGGAGCGTCATGCGGAGGTTACGCTCGAGGCCTACACCGCGAGCGGGGCCGATCCGGCGCGCTGGCAAGTACGCCCGTTCCTGACGAAGATGGCGGACGAATTTGCCCGCGCGCATCTGATTCTTTCGCGCAGTGGCGCCACCGCCGTGGCCGAAGAGGCAGCGGCCGGCAAACCCGCGCTGCTGGTGCCTTTTGCCGCCGCGACCGACGAGCACCAGCGCCGCAATGCCGAAGCCATGGTTGAGGCTGGAGCAGCCGTGATGGTCGAAGAAAAGGAACTGGAGGTTCCCGATCGACTGCTAAACGCGCTCGTCAGTCTACTGAATGATCCCGCCCGGCTGGCCGCAATGGCGGCCGCAGCGCGCACACAGGCCCATCCCGGGGCGGCCGAGCGCATTGCCGACAGGCTGGCGGAGATGGCCAAAGAACAGCAAGTCCGCAAGTCAGCGAGTTAGCGAGTCAGCGCGGTTCGCGCGCTGGCAGGAACCTTCGCAGATTCGCGAGTTGACGAATTTTAATGCGGCTGCGACATCCACCCGAAAACTCTTAACGCCAGGAGCAAAACTCCGAGCGGGGCAGGCATCTAAGAATTCTGAGGAGTTCTGGGGCTCCCGTTCCTGCCAACGGGTTCCATTCGTGTTGCTCTGCGCATGGTAACGCTCCCTGGCTTCCATCAGCGCTCCCTACAACGAGGAAACCGAACCCATGGCGACAGCCGTTTATACCCAAGCGAGGACAACTTCCACGGCGCCTGCTCGCGACTACACGCTCGTAGTGTCGATGGGAGCGATTGCGGTGCTTGTCGCCGGCTGCTATTTCGTGGGGTTGGCCGGTGTGCTTCGGATAGGCTACCCTGTCGCATGCTTCGGGGCTGGGGTTTGGATCTATACGCGGTCCCGGCCCAAATACGTGACATTCACGTGCTGGATCTGGTTCCTTACGGCGTTCGTCCGCAGGCTTGCCGACTACAAAGGCGGCTATCAGGAACCCAGTATCATCCTTATCGCCCCGTACCTGGTGACGGCGGTTTCGGGGCTGGATCTGTTCACCCGCGGCCGCGAGCTGCTGCGGCCTAGGAGCATTCCGTTCCTGTGCGCGTTGGGAGCGATTCTGTATGGCACGCTCGTGGGCCTGACGAGGTTCTCACCCCGGCAGATGGGGCCGGTGGTTCTCAACTGGCTGGTGCCTGTATTTTTTGCGTTCTTTATCGTCGCGTCTTACCGCGAGTATGAGGAAATCCGCCGCAGCTTGCAGTCAACGTTTGGCCTCGCGACGCTGGTCATGGGCGCGTACGGGGTCTATCAGTTCTTCGTTCTTCCGGGGTGGGATAAACTTTGGCTCTCCAACGTGAAAACGACGACCTTCGGCGTGGCCGAGCCGCTGCAACTGCGCGGGTTCAGCACCATGAATGCTCCGGTGATCTTTGCCCTGACCATGATGGGCACGTTGCTGGTGAGCCTGGTGTTGAGGAATAAGTTCAGATTACTAGTGGTCGTTTGCGGTTTTCTGGGCCTGCTGTTTTCCTTCAACCGGTCGGGATGGATCGGGCTTATTGCGGGCACGATTTTTATTTTGGCGAAACTGGATATGCGCGAGCGGATGCGCGTTCTGGGGGGATTGCTGCTGGCGATTATTGCTGCCTGGTTGGTCATCGGTTTTCCCGATGTGAGGCAGCCGGTCATCGATAAGCTGCAGAGCATGACCGATCCGAAGGACGATATCAGCCTGCACGCGCGCATAGAAGGCTATGTGAACGCCTTCAGTACTCTCTCGGACGAGCCTTATGGGGAAGGCGTAGCAAGCCCGGACATTTTGCACGGCACGGTCTACAACGACGACCAGATCGGACCGCACGACAGCATGGTGCTGGAGCTGATTTACTCGCTGGGGTGGTGCGGCGCGGTCGTTTATCTCATTGGCTTGGCGATCATGGTC
>JBAWFY010000054.1:0-1980 GCA_049592335.1 Occallatibacter sp. | reverse complement strand
AACATGGAAACACCCACGGCAAGACTGCGGTGACGCCCATCTCCGCGCCCCTTGACCCCTACGCGCAGAGTCTCTCGCTGACTGGCCTGGCGATGAGCGAAGCGGGCAACCTGGCGGGAAGCAAGGTCACTTACCTGGATGGACACATCACCAACCGGGGCGCGCGTACCGTCACCGCCGTGACAGTGCAGGTGCTTTTCCGCGATGCGGCCCACGAGGTAGCGCAGAACGAAACTCTGCCGCTCAAGCTGATTCGCGTGCGCGAGCCTTATGTCGATTTAGAGCCAGTCTCCGCAGCCCCCCTTGCTCCGGGCGGAGAGAAGGACTTTCGCCTGATCTTCGATGCGGTTTCGCCCGACTGGGACGGGGCATATCCGGAGATTCGCATTCTCCATGTCGAGACTAAATAGACTGGTCCAAATGGGCTGCTTTGACGAATTTACCGGGTAGAAACTACCGCTTCAGGAAAGATTTACATACGAGGCAAGCTGAACAGGCCCTCAGGCCACTCTGGCCGATGCTGCAACTGCGCTCCAAGTTAAACAATCCAAAGAGCATTCAAGATTTGTTCTCGATGCACCAGGTTTGGCGCGCGCCTTGCTATCTCTACTAGCGAGCAGACGCTACCGCTCACTCCGCGCGACCTTGGCGGACCAAGAGATTCTGGGGGTTCCATTCCATGAAAACCTTCGAGCCAATTCGGACTTTATTCCCTCGCCAGTTCGCCGTTATTTTGCTGGCATCTGCGTTCGCACTCCCCACCCTGGCGCAAAAGGGGCAGACTACTCCCGATCAGGAGAACACACCGACTGCCATGGGTCAGCAGCCCTCCCCGATGGCATCCGATCAGCCCGTCGCTTTAACGCCCGCTCCAAAGCAGGTCCAAGAGCCCAAGGAGGGATTCTGGGGCCGGGTCAATCCTTTTGCGCGGAAAAAGTGGGTTAACGACCGCGTAGAACCCATCAAGGGCCAACTCAACGAGTTGGATGAAGTGAACGCCAGGAACGCGCAGGACATTCGTGACCTGGACACCAGGGCACAGGCAGGGATTCACAAAGCGCAGTCCAGCGCCGACCAGGCTAACCAGATAGCAATGAACGCCGGCAACGAAGCGCAAAATGCCAGAGCTACGGCGCAAGGCGCCTCCGGCCACGTAGACAAGTTGAACACGACCGTTAACGGTCTAGACCAGTACCACCAGGCGACCGCGCTGGAGATACCGTTCCGAGGCGGACAGCCGATTCTTCATGCGGCGGCTCGCAAACAACTTGATGATTTTGCCGCCAACCTGACTGGCCGCAAGGGGTACATCGTGGAAGTGGAAGGATATTCCCCACTGGCCGGCAGCAATGGCATTCAAAGCTCGAGACGTCTAACCGAGGCAGTCAATCGCTACCTCGTAACTGAACATGAGATTCCCGTCTACCGTTTGCGCGCAGTTGCTCTCGGCAATGCTCCTGTAACAGCCATGGACTCAGACTCAGATGAGACCAGGCCTGTAAAGGTAAGCTGCGTACGCATACGGTTGATGGAAAACACATTGGCGGCCCAGGAAGACGCGTCTCCCCATGACGCGACTTCCGCGACCGGCGCGGAGGAACGGCCGTAAAGGCCATATAGCCCTCCCCCCCGAGGCACTCATCCGCACCGGCGGCGCCCCCAGCCGTTCGGCCGCCAATCAAGCTCTCGAATAACGAGAGAACCAAGGCTATTTGGCCCCCGCTCATAACGGGGGCCGATTTTTGTCTGGACGACGCGGGAAGACGAGAGAGTAGACGACGGCGGCGTGCCGCAAGCCAGATGGCACCCGGTAGAATTATCTCTATATGACTTCAAACGACCCCAACATCCCCGCCAATGTATCTTCTGTAAGCGGCAGCCGCTTTATCCGTGCTTGCCTGCGCCAGCCCGTTGACCGTACGCCGGTGTGGTTTCTGCGCCAGGCCGGGCGCTATATGCAGGAGTATCGCGACGTTCGCA
>JBAWFY010000053.1:0-2196 GCA_049592335.1 Occallatibacter sp. | reverse complement strand
TTTGAAGGGAATTGGGCTGCTGTTCGCGGGGACGAGCGACAATGCGGCGACGGCGTGGCAGCCGGTGATTACCGAGGCCAACGGGATCAAGGTGGGCTGGCTGGGGATGACGCGCTGGCTCAATGGCAACCGGAATCCCGATAAGGACGATCAGCCGCACGTGAATTTCTATCCTTATCCGGGCGAGGCCGACGGCGCGCCGGGAGCGGACGAGGCCACGGTGCTGGCTGCGGTGAAGGCGGCGCGGGCGCAGTGCGATCTGCTGGTGATTTCGGTGCATTGGGGGATTGAGTACGCAACGGCGCCGCGGCCCGAAGATGTGGACCTGGCGCACAAGATGCTGGAAGCGGGGGCTACGGTGATTGTGGGCGCGCATCCGCATGTTCTGCAGCCGATTGAGACCTACAAGACGCAGGACGGGCGCGACACGATTATTTTTTATTCGCTGGGGAATTTTTTGTCGAATCAGTCGCGGAGTTATGAGGATGGGCTGAATCCGGATTCGAATGGCGATCCGCGCGATGAGATGATCGGGTTGTTTGCGGCGGTGAAGCGGGATTACGGTCCGGCGGGGGTGCGCGTGGAGCTGGGGCATGTGGGCATGCTGCCGGTGTGGGAAGAGAATAACCGCAACGACCTGGCCGCGGGACGCACGAAGAATCCGGTGATTCGGCCAGTGCTGATCGATCGCGAGATTCCACCGCTGCAAGTGCGGCTAGATGAGTTGAATAAGAAGGCGGCGCAGCCGGGCGGGCTGACGGCGGACGAAAAGAAGGAGTTTGTGGAGGCGACGGAGCGGCTGAAGCTGCTGATGGACCGGCGGGCGATTCTTTTGGCGCGGGTGGGGGATGATTATCTGGTGGCGCCGCCGAAGATGGCTGCGAAGCCGTGAGCGGTCTGTGGCGAGGATCGAAATCGCTATGGAAAGCTTCTCGCAGGAGCTGAAGCCCCGCACTTTTTTGGGGCATTTTTCGGCACGACTGAAGTCGTGCCCTGACACTTCATGCAAGTCCCTTTCGCGAATTAGACCTTTACGGTAATTTGGCGCACGACACAGGCTAAAACGATGCAGACGCAGGGAACGCAGAGCACGGAGAGGCCGCCGTCCAGCGGGATGGGCGCGGTGCTGGGCGTGGCGATGCTTCCTGTGCTGTTCGCGGGCGCGTGCCTGGCGATTCCGTACACGGTGGGCGCGCGGTGGATGCGGGCGCACCGCGAACACAAGCTGCGGTTGCTGATGAAAGAGCGGGGACGGCTGATTGCGTGGCCGGAGTTTGTGCGCACCATGCGCGAGCGAGGTGGCACGTGCATCGAAGAGAAGTTTTCGCCGAAGGGGCCATGGCGGTTCTGGTGGACGGCGGAAGATGTGCAGAGCGAATCGCCGCACGAGATCATCGATTGGTTCACGATGCGCAAAGGCCGGCAGTACGAGCCGTTCGTGCATTGGTGCCGCGCGCGGTACACGAGCGCAGACGGAGGCAGTGCGGTGATGGTGGATGCCGCACTGGTGCCACGGCGGGAGATTTACGCGCTGTGGGCGGAATGCCGGTCGGAGAACGCGAAGGGCAAATGGGTTGAGGTGGCTCCGCCGGAGATTTTGCCGCGGAAGCTGGGGGAGTGAAAGAGCAGCGAGTCAGCAAGCCAGTGAGTCAGCGAACTTTTGTCTCGCCGTGGAAGAAGCCTGTGAGACGCTGCCACAGCGATGTGCGCGGATTCTGGCTGGGCGATACGGCTGCCGGCTGAGCCGGTTCGGCGTTTACCGCGGCGCGCGCGGCGGCTTCGGCCTCATCCTGCACGCGGGCATCGTGCAAAACCTGCCAGAGGGCGACGCCATCATCTTCCCAATCCGAGTGGCCACATGTGCCGCACTCGTACTCGCGGATGACGCGGCCGGTCATGGTGTTCTTATCGGTTTGATGCATCTGTGCGCCGCATTTTGTGCAAATCATGAGACTCCGGAGCAGCCTTCAGTTTGTAATTTGCAGTTTACAGAGGAAGGACGGGCCTGTGGAACGACGAGCTTGCGCAGTTGTGATTCATTCCAGGATGATCGCGGGCTCGGTCTTGTGGCCGCGTGTGGTTAGGGTGATGGCTGCGCCGAGGATGAGCGCGCCGCCGAGCCATGCGTAGGGGCCGAGGCGCTCTCCGAGCAGCTCCACGCCGAGAATGGAGCCGAGCGCGGGCTCGATGTTGAGA
>JBAWFY010000052.1:0-2403 GCA_049592335.1 Occallatibacter sp. | reverse complement strand
ACAATAACCATATGCGCACATCATTACTCATCGCGCAGTCGCGGCGCGCCGCTTGGAACCTTCACTGGAGACAGCCTTCCGTCGCCGAGCGGCATCCCGACTCTCCTCCCACTCCAAAACGCGGCTTTGGCGCATCGTGCATAGATCGCCATCCCATTGCACTCTTCCGAACAGTTTGCGAATTCCTTCTTGTTTTTTGAGTTGAACCATCTGCCGGAGCGCGGTTTCGACTGCGGCCTTCTTCGTCGTGGAATTGCTGGCCTTCATCGCCTGCATGATGAGATTGTCGTCTATGTCGATATTGGTGCGCATACGCTGTCCTCCCGATGTGTAAGTATTTCACATTTAATGTGTATGTAGCAACGCACTCCAACCTGAGCCCGGGCAAGCCAGACCCCCTTCGTCTACCATCGGTAGGAGATGCCGCACAAACCAAAGTTGGGCCAGAATTTCCTCGTGGATGCCGGCGCCGTCGATCGCATTGTCGCGGGATTGGGCGATCTGGCCGGCCGCACGGTCGTCGAGATTGGCCCTGGACGCGGCGCTATCACCGGCGCACTTGCCGCTCGAGCCCGGAGGGTCTTGGCGATTGAAGTGGATCGCGAATTAGCCGCTCGATTGCGCGATCAGTGCGATGAAGAGCGAGTGAAGGTCGTCGAGCAAGATGTGCTCCAGTTCGACTTTTCTGCCGCGGCAGCCGAAGCCGGAGAGCGCCTGCGCATTGTCGGAAACCTGCCGTATTACGTCACCTCGCCGATCTTGCTCAAGCTTGCCGCCAGCCATGCTGCGCTGGACCTCGCCGTGCTGATGGTGCAACGCGAAGTTGCCGACCGAGTGACGGCTGCGCCCGGCTCGCGAGACTACGGGCTGCTCTCCGTGACGGCGCAGATGTACGGGCCCGTGGAATCGCTCTTCACGTTGCCTCCCTCAGCGTTTTCGCCGCCGCCCCAGGTGCACTCCACGGTTTTCCGCTGGCGGTTTGCGCCGCGATTCAAGGAGCTGGACGTGGACGAAGACGGCTACCTGCGCTTTCTCCGACAGGCCTTCGCGCAAAAGCGCAAAACCCTCATGAACAATCTGCGTGCCGCCGGATTTGCGCCCACCGCCGCAGCCGCCGCGCTCGCCTGCGCCGGCATCGCTGCCCATTCGCGCGCTGAAAGCGTGCCGCTCGAAACTCTCGCCGCCTTATGGCGGGCCCTCCAGGGTTAAGGCACGCCCTGTGCTTCAAATCACCGCCAATCCCGCCGCAAAATGAAATCTTCCAGACATCCCTCCATCGCACGCGGCTCTGGGCGCCGGCGCCATGGGAACTGGAGACTCGTTTTTGATCCCTCCGCAGGCAGACACTCCGTGGCCTTCCAACCGCGCTGACCCCTCTTACCGCCCCGACATCGACGGCTTGCGCGCCTTGGCCATTCTCAGCGTGGTGCTCTATCACGGCGGGCTTTTCCGCATCGGTGGAGGATTCACCGGCGTCGACATCTTCTTCGTCATCTCCGGCTACTTGATCGGCGGCCACATCTATTCCGAAATCCTCGCCGGCTCGTTCAGCTTCGCGAATTTTTACCAGCGTCGCGCCCGGCGCATTCTCCCCGCATTCTTTGCCGTCCTCGCATTCGTTCTCGCCGCCGGCCTCATTCTCCTCTCGCCGATCGAACTCGCCCGCCTTGCCCGTTCTGCCTGCGCCGCAGCCGTCTCCGCCTCAAACATTCTCTTCTGGCACAGCGCCAGCTATTTCGACCCGCGCAGCGACCTCAACCCATTGCTGATGACCTGGTCGCTTGGCGTCGAAGAGCAGTTCTATGCCGTCATTCCTCTGCTCTTCGTCCTCGTCTTCCGCCTACGGCGAAGTGCCATTCTTCCCCTCGTTCTCCTTGTTTCCGCAGCTTCTTTTCTCTTCTCGTGGATCGCCCTTGCCAGCCACCCGGCGCTGGTTTTCTACATGCTTCCCGCCCGGGCCTGGGAGCTTGGCATCGGTGTCGCCCTCGCTGTCGCGGAGCAAAGCCGGTCGCGCAGCCTGGTCCCCTCCTCGTTGCGGGAATGGCTGGGCATCGGCGGCCTGTTGTCGATCCTCGCGCCGTTCTTTCTGCTCAATTCGAACTCCCCGTTCCCCGGCCCGGCCGCGTTGCCCTCCGTCTTCGGTACGGCTCTGTTGATCGCCGTTCCCTCCAGTTGGATCAACCGCCGCGCTCTCTGCATGGCCCCGCTCGTATTCATCGGCCGCGTCTCCTATTCCTGGTATCTCTGGCACTGGCCGATGCTCAGCTTCCTACACATCGTCTATGGAGATGCGCCCCCGGGCCCGGTCGCGCTAGCTGCGATCGCTGTCTCCTTTGTGCTCGCCATCGTTTCTTATCGCATCATTGAACAGCCCTTCCGCCGGTCTCGCCGCGCCGCCGTCCC
>JBAWFY010000051.1:0-3975 GCA_049592335.1 Occallatibacter sp. | reverse complement strand
GCCTTCGGGCTGCGACGCACCGAGTCGCCCATCACCGCCTGGCCGCAACTGGCGGGAGCGTGGCTTGCGACGATCGGGATGGTTCCGCAGTAGCGGCGCGCAACAAAGATAAGCGATTGTGCAGGTTTCTACCACGTGGAAAGGCATCCAATAAGGCAGCGGTGCTTTGCCCGCGCGGTTGGTTGACATTCCAACTGGCTGCAAGTCTACTAGCTATAGAGCCAATGAAATCGAAGTGAAGCACTGCGGCAACTGACTTGCCTGGTTTTTTCAAAAACTTCAGGAAGTGATTCCCGGATGAGTGATTTAAGTCTTACGCTTTACCCCGAGCGGGTGAAGTTCCCGTCTATCTCGACGTCGATCGTCGAGGACCTGGCATTGAAATCGACCATTGTTGCCGGTTTACTGGCGCTGGTTCTGATCAATCTTCGCCTTCATACTTTTTCACCGATTCTGGCGGCGTCGGAACGGCAGGGTCTCGGCGCGATGCTTTTGCGCCCTTGCATCTTGTGGTTCGCTGCCGGATCGGCGTTGCTGTTCTTTCGCACCATTCTCTGGTTTTGCTACCGCGCGCCGAAAGTCGCCACGCCCGAAAGCGCGCTTGCGATGACGGTGGTGATTCCCGCGTACAACGAGGGCGCGATGGTGGCCATGGCTATCGATTCGGTGGTGGCAGCCAATTACGATCCGGAGAAGCTCGAAATCATGGTGGTGGACGATGGCAGCACTGATGACACCTGGGAGCATATTCAACATGCCGTTGCCCGCTACGGCGCCCGTATCCGGGCCATTCGCCTGGAGCGGAACAGCGGAAAGCGCGAGGCGCTGGCCGCAGGATTCCGTCTTGGCACAGGAGAGATCTTCGTCACTGTGGATTCGGACAGCGTGGTCGATCCCAACGCGCTGCTTGCGTTAGCGGGGCCGTTTGCCTCGGAGCGCATCGGGGTCGTGGCCGGAAGGGTGCTCGTCTACAACCGCCGCGAGGGGCTGATTCCCCGCATGCTTCATGTACGGTTCGCGCTCTCATTCGATTTTTTGCGCGCCTGTCAGTCCACCTTCCGCACGGTGTATTGCAGCCCCGGAGCGCTTTCGGCTTATCGCGCCAGCGCCGTTAGAAAAGTGCTCGATCGCTGGGTGGGACAGCATTTCCTCGGCTCCCGCGCCACCATCGGCGAAGACCGCGCCTTGACCAATGACGTGATGAACCTGGGCTACGACAGCATCTATCAGCGAGCTGCCATGGTGCAAACTGTCGTGCCCATCACCTACGGCAAGCTCTGCCGCATGTTCCTGCGCTGGGACCGCAGCTTCGTTCGCGAGGAGATTCGCTTTGCGCGTATTCTCTGGAAGCGCCCGCCCCTCATCCGCCTAGTGGCGCTAGTGGACTGCACGATCAACGACCTGCGCTTTCCGGCGACATGGCTCACCTTCGGGCTGATGAGCGCGGCGCTGATAAGCGACCCTCTGGTCTTTCCGCGCATGCTGGCCGCCATCGGTATCGCGGCTTTTATGTACTCCCTCTACTATCTGCATAGCGAGAGATCATTCGACATTGTGTACGGAGTCCTCTTCAGCTACTTCTCCTTCTTCTCTCTGTTCTGGATTTTTCCATGGGCAGTGGCAACCGTCCGCACCCGCGGCTGGCTGACGCGCTAAGAAAGCCCGTGAGAATGCGCTCCGATGCCGCGATAGTCGGAGGGGCACGCGATGCTGAGCCCGCGAGGTGAACCTTCGGGTCTCGCCGACTAGGCGTGCTGCGGCGTGCAGGAATTGCGGCCGCAAGACCTCTAGAGGAACTGCGGGAATCTCCCTTTTGTCGGTTGGGCTTCGATCATCGGCAGTGCAGGGAGTTGTGCTCGACAAGAATCAGGGCACCGTGTCAAGGGCTGTGACATCTCGGAATAAAGCACGCGACCCACATGGTTCGTGAGTCGCGTGCCGAGATGCGTCTACCGCTTTCGGGGGCTTGGGCCCCGCCGGGATAGACCCGCGTTGGGACTACTTGAGCGGCTTGCGTTCCTGAGGCTTCACCGCAGTCTCGTCCACCGGGTTAGTTCCCTGGACGTCGTTGGTGAAGGTTGCGCCCGAGGGGACAAGGTAGTTTTGCACCGACTGGTCGTCACCCGAACCGGTCATGACAGAGATGCGCGAAGCATCGATGCCCTGTTCCTTGACCAGATAGTCCTTGGCGTTAACGGCGCGCTGGGCAGCGGCATCCTGAACTTTGGCGTGCTTGTTATGGGCGGCCATCTTCTGCTGCTTGGCCGTCATGGCCTGTTCCTTGGCATTGGCGTCGCCCACGAGGACTGCCTTGGCGTCGGGCTGCTGTTTCAGGTCGAGAGCAACCTGATCGAGGCAGGCCTTGGCTTCGTTATCCACGCGCAAAGGCCGCTTGGCATCGCTCGAGAAGCTAATCGAGCAGAGTGCCTGCGCCTTCGGAGCCGGAGGCGGCGGAGGCGGAGCCAGAACCGTGACGTTGGTGCTGGAACTCACATTGTGGCCCTTGTCGTCGGAGACACTGCAGGTAATTCCGACGGCACCGGTGGGCGCGCCGGCCGATGAAAAGGCCGCTGTGGTTCCACTGCCGGTAATGGTTCCGGCAGTGGCCGAGTAGTTGTAGGTCAGCGTGCGATTCTGCGGGCTGACAGCTGTGGCGGTGATCGTCGATGTTCCGCCGGGCTGAACTTCAGCCGGGTTGGCGGCGCAGGAGATGGTGGGTGGCTCGAATGCCTTGACGGTGAAGTCCGCCTGACATTGCGCGGTCTCGCCGGGCTTCATGCCTTCCTTGCCCTTCTTGCCTTCCTTCACTTCGGCCTTCGCCGAGTAGCTGCCGGGATCGAGGGACCCGGTGGTTACGGTCGCGGTGTTCCCGCTGCCGCTGACGCCGTTGCCGCTCCAGCTGTAAAGCACGTTGGTGCTCGTTTTAGGGTTGATCGATCCGGCGGTTGCCGTCACGGTAAGAGGGTCCCCGGGATAAACGCTAGGGGCGCTGGCATTGCATGCAAGAGTGATTGGCGGGGGCTTCTTGCAGCCCATCGGTAAAAGGACAAGACTGAACAACGGAACGACGTAGACGCATTGCAGGATTCTTTTGTTCATTAGCACGCCCTCCAGCCCAACATATTAACACCTGACCCGCAGGTGACCTGGTATTCGCTGCCACACTCTCGTCGCCGGATGCATCGGTTGTCTGCGAATTTTGCTGCTTGGATAGGCACGGCGACGTAGCGCAAAATGAGCGCGGCTTAGTCCGTCCGGCGTTTTTTCTGTTGGGAAAGCGGCCGGACGGCCATTGAAGAATGTGTGAAAACCCAGAACACATCGCAGGCAAACCCCCTGTCGGCGAAAAACACCTGGCCCGAAGAGAATTTGTGCAACTCGATGTTAGACGCTCGGTTCGGGGTGAAGGTTGCCTCAGGATGCGTCGACCCTCGGTGCGCGGGTTTTGGCGGCGTCGATTTGGCGAAGACAGGCGACAGTCCCGAGCGTCTACACTGTTTCTTTGCCTTTAAGCGATGCGGGAAAGCCTTGAGTACGAGGTAGTCCGAGCTGTTGCCGGCTGTTTGGGTCGAATGCCGCGTGGAGTGGCGCGTCCGTTGGCTCGCGGACTGGCATTTACCGTCTATACGTGCTTTGGCCGGTTGCGGCGGGTGGGCGAGCGGAATTTGGAGATGGCTCTGCCGGAGCTTTCGTCCGAGGCCAGGGGAAAAATTCTTAAGCAAGTTTATCTGCATCTTGGCTGGCAACTCGTCGAGTTTTGCCGCATGGCACGCTACACGGCCGAGAATACGCACCACTGGATGCGCACCGAGGGCTTGGAGCATTTTGTGGCGGCCAAGGCGCGCGGCAAGGGTGTGCTGATCATCACCGGGCACTTGGGCGCGTGGGAGCTTTCGGCGTTTTATCACTCGATTATGGGACATCCCATGGGGATGATCATTCGCAATCTCGACAACCGGCGGCTCGATGCGTATG
>JBAWFY010000050.1:0-1592 GCA_049592335.1 Occallatibacter sp. | reverse complement strand
AGCGAGAAAGCCCGCGCGCCAAAATCTACGGCCGCCTCTCTCCCGTTCGTGGTGCAGAAGCATGCGGCTACGCGACTGCATTACGATTTCAGGCTCGGCTGGGACGGGGTATTGAAAAGTTGGGCGGTGACGAAAGGGCCGAGTTACTATCCGGGCGACAAGCGGCTTGCGGTGCAGGTCGAAGATCATCCGTGGGACTATCGCGATTTCGAAGGCACGATTCCCAAAGGACAGTACGGCGGCGGCACGGTGATGGTTTGGGACGAGGGAGAGTGGCTGCCGCTTGGCGACGTGGATCGCGGGTTGAACGACGGCCACCTGAAATTCGAATTGCGTGGCAAAAAACTGAAGGGCCATTGGACGCTGATTCGCATGCATGGAGGGTTCAGAAGAAACGGACGCTCCGACAGAGCAAACTGGCTGTTGATCAAAGAGAAGGACGAATTCGCGCGAGAAGAAGCAGCTCCAGGCATTACGGAAGACGTACCCGATAGTGCAATCAGCGGAAGGAGTATCGAGGAGATTGCGGCGGCCAACGACCGCGTTTGGAATTCGCATCGCAATGGAGATGGCGCGCAAAAGGCGGCAAAAAGCAACGGACGGCCCACGACAGAGGCTGCGGGCCCGCGGAAACAAACAAACATTAAAACGGACTTCGACCTCAATCGCTTTCCTCAGGAACGCTTCCCCGGATTTATCGCCCCGCAACTGGCACAGCAGACCGCGGCGGCACCGAGCGGCGATCAGTGGCTGCACGAGCTGAAGTTGGACGGCTACAGGATTCAGATCCATCTGCGGGCCGGCAAAGAGAACCGCGCGAAAAAGCCGACGGTGCAGTTGTTCACGCGCAAAGGGCTCGACTGGACAGCGCGCATGCCCGACATTGCCGAAGCCGCTCGGGAATTGAATGTGGAGAGCGCTATTCTGGATGGCGAGGCCGTGGTACTCGATGACCGGGGAGTCAGCAGCTTTGCGGAATTGCAAGCTGTGTTCTACGAGGGCCGGCAAAAGTACATCGCGTATTTTGCCTTCGACCTGCTGCACCTGAATGGGCATAACCTGCGCGGCGCTCCTCTGACCGAGCGTAAAGCGCTGCTAAAATTCCTGATCGAGCGCAGCCCAGACACGCCTTTGCGGCTCAGCGAAGCCATCGACGGCGACGGGCTTCTGGTTTATGAGCATGCGTGCTCGCTTGGAGCCGAAGGAATTGTGTCAAAACTCACTTCCGCTCCGTATACCTCCGGCCGCGCAGGTACGTGGCTCAAGACCAAGTGCCGCCTCGAACAGGAATTCGTGATCGGCGGAATCACGCTGCCCACGAATGGAACGCATGGCGTGGGCGCGCTGCTGCTGGGCTACTATGAGGACGGGAAGCTGTGCTACGCGGGGCGCGCGGGAACCGGATTCACTGAAGCTACGCACCGCAAGCTGCGCAGCAAGCTAGACGTGCTGGCCAGCAAGCGCTCGGCCTTTCGAGATGTGCCGGCGGCGATGCAGCGAGGCGCGCATTGGCTAAAGCCGGAACTGGTCGCACAGGTCGCCTTCTCAAACTGGACACGCGACGACCTTGTGCGGCAAGCGGCATTCAAGGG
>JBAWFY010000049.1:0-2930 GCA_049592335.1 Occallatibacter sp. | reverse complement strand
CTCGGTGCCTGTTTGCTCGTTCCCTTGTTTCCTTGGTCCCTTGGTCCCTGTGTTTTCGATTTGTACCAACGTGGGTGGGGCGGGGGCGGCTGGACGGGTTGCTGCTTCGTGCTGGGCGCGTGCGGCGGCATCGAGATCGACGGGGATGCCGCCGGGAACGATGACAGGGGTGTTGTAGCGGAAATTGAGGTCGCGCGTGAGGCGGAAGACGACAGGCAGCGCCAGGAGAAGCACGATGAAGCTGAGCCAACTGCCATCGAGGCCGAAGGCGCCACCGCTCAACCAGAGCCGGCCCATGGGATCGCCTTCAACCACGGGCGAGTGGTTGACGAGGCCGTTCACGGAGAGACCGAAGAGCAGGGCGCGGGTGGCCTTCCAGCCGAAGTTAAGGCCCCAGCTGACCCAGAGGGCGCGGGTGCGCAGGTAGCACGCAGAAAGGACGAGGCCGAGAATAAAAGAAACGGCGAAACTGGCGTGGTTGGCTCCCGGGATGAGCGCCTGCAGGATGGCGTAGATGGCGGCAAAGCCCAGGGCAGCTCCCACGGGGCCGACGGCGCCAACGAAGCGCTGAAAGGCGTAGCCGCGGAAAGCGATCTCTTCGGCCAGAGTTAAAAGCGCGAAGAATGCGGCGTCGGCAACGAACCAGCCCCAGGCCGAGGCCTGCAGAGTGATGGAGACTGCGATGCCGCCGAAGATGGCGAGAGGAATTACGCAGACCACGGCGATGCCCCAGCCGGTTGCGAGGCCGAGACCGGCTTCTTGCGCGAATCCGGGGCGGAGCGGCAAGCCCTGTTCGCGGACGGGATGGACTTGCCCGTCCATCCAAAAGCCCAGGGCGCAGTAGCCGATGAGCAGGAGAAAGACGAGCATGGCCTGCTCGACCAGCGGGATCCAGGCGTCGCTTGCGAGGCCGCGGGCGCCGTGGAGGGCGAGCGAGTACGCAAAAAAGAAATAGAGGAAAGCGGCGAGGAATTCGAGGTAGGCGCGCAGGCGGCCGCCGGTGTAGGGGGAATCGGTCATGCGCACCTCGGGCGGGATGCGGGGGCGTAGGCGGCGCGGAGAGAAGCGCGGCGTGGGCGGCGGCGGAGATTGGATAAATCGATCATTGTTGCATTTTGAAATGCGAAGAAACCGGGAATTGCTGCGCCAACTTCAAGAGCATCCCTCAGGGGCTAAAGCCCCGGATTTTGTGCGCCTCGTCCGCCACGCGACCCACGCACTGCGTGGGTTCCCCGGTCGTGCCCTGACACTTCGTGCGTTCCCGATACGTTTTTCCGCAGGCAGTTCGGTCATGCCCATTCAAAGCAGCGGCATTGCCTTCGACGTGTAGAACCATGCAGCCGGTAGTTTCGCCGGGTCGGCAATCAGCCTTCTGTGTAGAACTGCGCTACGTTGCGGAACTTTTGCTGGCGCGAGGCGACCAAAAGGTCTATGGGGACTGCTTTGAGCCCGTTGAGGTTTTTGCGAAGAGCCGCGCCGAGCAATCCGCAGCCGTCTTCGCGGCTGCTATGGATGCCGTCCGGCGGCTCGGAGACGATCTCATCGACGCAGCCAAGCTGGGAGACGTCGGGCGCGGAGATGCGCAGGGCTTCGGCCGCGAGAGCCTTTTTGCTCGAGTCGTTCCACATGATCGAGGCGCAGCCTTCCGGCGAGATGACGAAGTAGAGCGCGTTTTCGAGGATCAGCACGCGATCGGAGACAGCGAGCGCCAGCGCGCCGCCCGATCCGCCTTCACCGCTGATGACCGAAATGGTGGGTACGCGTAGGCGCGACATTTCGCGCAGGTTGCGGGCGATGGCCTCAGCCTGGCCACGCTCTTCGGCTCCCATGCCGGGATACGCGCCGGGAAGATCGATGAAGCTGATAACGGGGCGCGAGAATTTTTCTGCGAGCTTCATGCAGCGCAGAGCTTTGCGGTAGCCCTCGGGATGCGGCATGCCGAAGTTGCGGCGCACACGTTCCTTGGTAGTGCCGCCTTTGCGGTTGCCGATGACCATGACTTCGTCGGAGCCGAGGCGGGCCATGCCGCAGGCTACGGCTTCGTCGTCGCCGAAGGCGCGATCCCCGTGAATCTCGCTGAAATCCGTAAAGATTCGCTCGATCAGTTCCATGGGGTAGGGACGCTGAGGATGCCGTGCCCGTTCGATTTTCTCCCATGCCGGCGAGACGGCCTGAGCCTGGGGACTAACTGTTTCGAGTTCACTCATCGATAATGCGGGCGCCCAAAAGCCGAGCACGGCGGCCCTGAGGTGATTGTACAGGGAGGTAGGGACTGCGAAGCGTCCGGAACGAGTGCGGCCAATGTACGAATACCAGCTCTACATAAATACGGCCCGGACCGTCGCAGGAGGGCGCGTCTCCCGCAGATCCCCGTAACAGGAGATCGGTGGGTGGCACTTTGCCTCTGACCTATGCGGATTGTTGCGCGGGGTCAACGTATGGATTGGCCCACTTTGTGGGAGAAAACCATCAAAGTGGGCCAGGTTGAAATAACCGTGAATCTTGCAAACGACTACGGCGTGACGAGTTTCCAGAGCTGAGATGGCCCGCCATTGCAGGTGTATATCTCCAGTTGTACGCCATTTGAGGTCGAGTTGCCGGGAACAGCCAGGCAATCGCCGCTGCCTGTGTTTACAAATTCATAGTAGCCGCCGCTCGCCGCGACAGCTGTAAACGTCTCGTTCCCTTGGCCATAGTATGCGTACAACTGCATATCGCTGCCAGAGCCATAGCTGCCGGGGTCCACCACATTCCAGGTTTCGCCCGTGGCAGCGTCATCTTGGACGTAATAGACTCCGTTGCCGGCGGACTGGAAGATCCATTCCTGGTTGGTTTGGGTGCTGTTACTCCCGTTGGCGCAAGCGTACTGCTGAATGGCTGTTCCATTCGAGGTGCCATAGCCCGACGCGTCCACACAAAGGCCGCTACCC
>JBAWFY010000048.1:0-1789 GCA_049592335.1 Occallatibacter sp. | reverse complement strand
ACCGGGGGCTGGCACATGCCCACTGCGCCTCCGCTCGGCACGGCCCTCGGGCCCATTGGCGCTTTGGGCGGGCTCGCCCAGGCTACGCTTCTGGCCACCTATTGCTACTGGGGCTACTACAACATCTGCTTTCTCGCCGGCGAAGTTCGCAAACCGGAGCGCACCATTCCCCGCGCCATTCTGCTCTCCGTGCTGATCGTCGCCACGACCTATGTATTGATGGATCTGGCGGTGCTTCCATCGCTCGGCGATGCAAATCTGGCCGCCCTGCCCGGCAGACTCGTTGCGAACATCGCCCGCTCGGCCTTCGGTTCATGGGCAGGCTACACCATCGCCGCTCTGATTGTCTGGACTGCATTCTCCAGCGTTTTTTCTCTGCAGCTCGGCTACTCGCGCGTGCCCTACGCCGCGGCTCGTGACGGCAACTACTTCAGCTATCTTGCCGCCGTCCATCCGAAACACGGTATTCCACACCGCTCGCTGGTCGCGCTGGGAATCGTGGGCGCGTTCTTCTGCTTCTTCTCGCTCACCCAGGTCATTACTCTGCTCGTCATCACGCGCATCCTGCTGCAGTTTTTCCTGCAGCAGATCGGCGTCATCGTTCTCCGCGTGCAGCGTCCCGATCTGCCGCGTCCTTTCCGCATGCCGTTCTTCCCGCTGCCGCCCCTGCTGGCGATGGCCGGCTTCGGATTTCTGCTTGTCTACCGCGCTCACGCATTCAAAGAACTCTTGGTCGCGGCCGCGATCGCTGTTTCCGGAACGCTGGTTTATCTATTCCGCGCCCGGGGGTTGCGGCAATGGCCGTTTACCGGCTGAAGCGCACGAATCCTGTAACTTTTGCGCCGCCGGGATGTCTAATAGGTGCAACGGCTTTCCCCGAATGCGAGGTCACCCATGCTCATCGGAAAACCATCCGATATTCCTTCGTCCGAGATCACGTCACGCAGCGACTACTTTCGCTATCTTTCGCGGCGCCGCTTTCTGAA
Organism: Occallatibacter sp.; assembly: GCA_049592335.1. GTDB lineage: Bacteria > Acidobacteriota > Terriglobia > Terriglobales > Acidobacteriaceae > Telmatobacter. The sequence goes on along the minus strand of JBAWFY010000048.1, from coordinate 803 downwards.
GGGCGCTGCCGCTGCCGGAGCAGCGGCCTTGAGCGCGGATCGCCTGGCGCAGTTTGTTGAACCGGGCGCGGTCCATGCGGGGACCAAGCTGCAGACGGTCCACTCGCCGCTCACAACCACCGGCGAAGAGCTGACCACTTACGACGACATTACGCACTACAACAACTTCTACGAGTTCGGCGTGGACAAGGGCGACCCGGCGAAGAATGCCGGCGCCCTGCCCACGCGACCGTGGACCGTGAAGGTAGACGGCAAAGTGGCCAAGCCGCTCACGTTCGACATCGACGCCCTGCTGAAGCTGCGCCCACTTGAGGACCGCGTCTATCGCCATCGCTGCGTGGAGGCGTGGAGCATGGTGATTCCCTGGGTCGGCTACTCGCTCTCCGAGTTCATCAAGGAGTGCAATCCGCTGCCCAGCGCAAAGTATGTACAGTTCCTTTCCTACTACAACTCCAAGGTGGAGAAATGGGGCTACGAAGATCCGGGCATCGTGTGGCCTTACTCCGAGGGGCTGCGCATGGACGAGGCGATGAACCCGCTGACGTTGCTCACGTTTGGGCTTTACGGCGAGACACTCCCCAACCAGGACGGCGCACCGGTGCGCATTGTGGTTCCGTGGAAGTACGGCTTCAAGTCGGCCAAGTCGATTGTGACGGTGCGCTTTGTCGAAAAACAGCCGCCGACTACATGGAACGATCAGGCGCCAAACGAATACGGCTTCTATTCGAATGTGAACCCGAATGTGGATCATCCGCGCTGGAGCCAGAAGACGGAGCGCCGTATCGGACTTCCCTTTTATGCGC
>JBAWFY010000047.1:0-5277 GCA_049592335.1 Occallatibacter sp. | reverse complement strand
ACGGAACCGGTCACGCTGGAAATGCCCAAGTCTGCCTGCTTGCTTCTGTTCGAAATGCTAACGACGGCGTACGAACTGTGGCGAAAAGCAAATCCAGACGATGCAAGCGCCAATCCAATGGTGATCGCCGCACAAACGCACGCTGAACGCGTTGCGCTCTGGAAACTCGAAGGCGTGCTCGAACGCACTCTTCCCGAGTTATTCTCTTCAAACTACGAAGCGCTCTTGGAAGAATCTCGGCAACAGCTAGCAGGATTGGTCTAGCTCTTCGCGTCTTACAGCACTCTAGCCAGCCACTTCCCCGTATGCGAATGCAGATTGCCCGCAATCTCCTCTGGCGGCCCTTCGGCCACAATTCTTCCACCGCCCTCTCCACCCTCCGGGCCCAGATCAATCACCCAATCGGCGCTTTTGATCACGTCCAGGTTGTGCTCGATCACAATCAGGGATCCTCCACCGTCGATCAGTTTGCGAAAGGCTGCCAGCAGCTTCGATACGTCGTCGAAGTGCAGTCCCGTCGTCGGCTCGTCGAGAATGTAGAGCACGCGGCTGGCCTCTGAAGGCTTGGCGGACGCATTCGCCGCGCGCACCGCCCCCAGATGAGCGGCCAGCTTCACGCGTTGCGCCTCGCCGCCGGAAAGCGTCGTCGCAGATTGCCCCAGCCGAAGATAACCGAGCCCGATCTCATCCAGCACCGCCAGCTTTTCCAGCAGTCTCGTCTGACCGGCAAAGAAGCGCAGCGCCTCCTTCACCGTCATCTGCAGCACGTCGTGAATGTTTTTCCCCTTGTACTGCACTTCCAGGATTCTTGCCTGGTACCGCGTGCCTTTGCAGTCCTCGCAAGGCAGCTCCACGTCGGCCAGAAACTGCATCTCAACCGTCACCGTGCCATCGCCCTCGCAGGTATTGCAACGCCCGCCCGGCACGTTGAATGAGAAATGTCCCGGCGTCAGAGAATGCCGTTTGGCATCGGTCTGCGCGGCAAACAGTTCCCGCACCAGGTCGAATCCCTTGATGTAGGTGATCGGATTCGACCGCGGCGTGCGCCCGATCGGCGTCTGGTCCACCAACACCACATCGTTTAAGCGTTCGGCGCCACTCAATGAAGCAAAAACCCCCGACGGATCGCCGCCGTCGGTTTGTCCAAGAGCCCGAGCAACGGCGCGATACAGCACCTGATGCACGAGCGTCGACTTGCCCGAACCGGAAACTCCCGTCACTGCAACCAACATGCCGAGCGGAATCGTCACATCGAGCCCATGCAGGTTGTTGGCCCGCGCGCCCTTCAGCACCAGCTTCTCGCGTCCCGGCGCGCGCCGCCGCGTCGGCACGGGAATCGCCAGCTTCCCGCTCAGATATCGCCCGGTCAGCGAGGCAGGATTGGCTTCAATCTCTGCCAACACGCCTTCCGCAAGCAGTTTTCCGCCGAACTCGCCCGCACCCGGTCCCAGATCGAGCAGATGATCGGCCGCGCGCAGAATATCGGCGTCGTGCTCCACAACCAGAATCGTGTTCCCCAGGTCGCGCAGCTCTTCAAGAATATGAATCAGCCGCGCCGTGTCGCGTGTGTGCAGCCCGATCGAAGGCTCGTCGAGCACGTAAAGCGCGCCCACCAGCCGCGACCCAAGCGATGTCGCCAATTGAATCCGCTGCGCCTCGCCGCCGCTCAGGGTCGACGCCAGCCTATCCAGCGTCAGGTATTCCAGGCCCACCGCAACCAGAAAACTCAGGCGCTGCCGAACCTCTGTGAGAATCGGCCCGGCAATCTCCTCCTGCATCGGCGAAAGCTGAATCGAATCGAAGAATTCTTTGGCCTGCGCAACCGTCAGCGCCGTCGCTTCGCAAATGTTCTTGCCGCCATCTTTTCCATTTCCGAGGCGCACGGCCCGCGCTTCCGCACGCAGCCGCTGCCCGCGGCAATCCGGGCACTCCGCGTAGCCGCGATATTTACTCAGCATCACGCGCACGTGCAGCTTGTATTTCTTGCGCTCCAGCTGCGCAAAGAATCCCATCACCCCGGCGAATCCATCCTTACCGCGCAGCACCGTCTCGCGCGCCGACGCCGCCATCTCGCGCCACGGCACCTCTAACGGCACGCTCAGCTCCGCCGCGCGCTTGCGCAGTTCGCTGAACCAGGGCCGGTACTTCGGCCGGTTCCACGGATCGATTGCGCCGCCCGCAAGCGTCAGCCCCGGGTCGGGAATCACCAGGTTCAGGTCGTAGTCCACTGTATTGCCGAATCCCTGGCAGCGCGGGCACGCGCCAAAAGGATTATTGAAACTGAACAGCCGCGGCTCCGGCTCGCGTCCGGGACGATGGCACCGCGTGCACTCGTATGCGCCGGAAAAACGCAGCCGCCTGCGCTCCGCAGTTTCATCGCGCGGCGTCTCTTCAAAAACGACTTCGCCTGCCTCGCGATATGCCGTCTCCACAGCGTCCACAATGCGCGCGCGGTTCTCTGCATTCACGGCAATTCGGTCCAAAAGTATAAACAGCGGAGCAGCTAGATCGAGATCGATCAGCGATTCCGGCGTGGAGAACTCAAAGATCCTTCCCTGTTGCCACAGCCGGTTGAATCCGCTCGACCGCAAATCGGCAAGCCGCACCTTCATCGCTTCTATATGAGGCGAATCCTCCACCGTCGCAGCCGCTTTGGATTTCGGCGTCTTCTTCGTCGCGCGGGCCGCACTCTTCTCGGCTTTCATTTCGCTTCCTGCGGCAACCGCCGCGCTCATCGCGGGAAACAGCACATTCAAACGCGTTCCCTCGCCCAGCGCCATAATCGCTACGGCCGCCTCGTCCACCGAGTCGCGCTTCACCAGTCCGTCGCAATAGATGCAGTGCACCTCGCCACACCGCGCATAGAGCAACCGCAGATAGTCGTAGATCTCGGTAGCCGTCGCCACCGTCGATCGCGGGTTTCGCGTGGTGTTTTTCTGCTTGATGGCAATCGCGGGCGCAAGCCCGTCGATCTCGTCGGCGTCCGGCTTCTCGATGCGCTCCAGAAACTGGCGCGCATAGGCCGAAAGCGATTCCACATACCGCCGTTGCCCCTCGGCATAAATCGTGTCGAAGGCCAGCGAGCTTTTGCCCGATCCCGACACGCCGCTGACCACCGTCAGCTTACCGTGAGGAATATCGCAGGAAAGGTTCTTCAGGTTGTGGGTCCGCGCCCCGCGGATGATGATCGCGTCGTTCAAGTAAAGGTCTGCCGGGAAGTAGATTTTCCGGCGGCGACACAGACGCATTCAGGAGGCTCTGCGCGCAACCGGCCACTATCGATTATACGCCGCAGCCCAAGCACTTCTCAGCCCGTTTCCGGGCGATGCTTTGGCGCATTGCGCGCAGTCCTCAAATTCCGCTTGGCTTGGTTAGGAGGAATTTTTCAAGGTTGCAGTACTACTTTAAGTTCAGGCCACCAGCGCGTGCATATGCGCCAGTTCCGGCTCAAACTCCACCTTCTCTTCGCGATTCAGCACCCCGGCTAAACTGATCAACGCGCGCGACGCGCACGCCGGGCACTGTTCTGCACAATTGCCAATGCAGTTGCAATCTTCGCAAAGATAGGCACGCGTCAACGGCATATGTTGCATCGAGAGTATTGCCTTCGCCTCGCCTCGCACATGCAGCATTCCATCCAGCATTTTAAGATGCTCCCTTATGGCTTTTTGTCGAATCGGTGTCTAACAGTCCGGCAGTAAGCTTTAACGGCCGCTCAGCGTCATCACGTTTATCCCAGACGGCCCTCTATCAAAGGGATGCGCCTGCACCCCTGGAAGTTGCTCAATTTTGCACACCCGGGGAAGCCGCGCACTCCAGAGCTCTCTACGCCCACGATCACCCGTCAATCTACCATTCGCGCGCAAAATCTCTGCACGCTAAACTATGGATTGAGGTTATCCGTGGTCCGCTCTTCTATTAGTGCTTCTCTCGCGTTGATCGTTTCATTTTCTACGGTCGTGTTTGCACAGAATTCATCTTCCTCCCCGCGCTCAGCCCCTTCGGCAACAAACGCCCAGTCATCCACGCAGACATCCATTCCACCTGAAGTCGCATCCGCCGAATCCGCTATCGCCGCTTCCGATTGGAAGACCGCCGAAGCCAAACTCAATGCCTATCTCACCGCTGATCCCACAAACGCACGCGCTCTCTTCGACGCCGGCTACGTCGCCGACGCCCAGACTCGCCTGGCCGACGCAGCCGCTCTCTATCGCCGCGCCATCGCAGCCGATCCAAATTCTTTTGAGGCGCACATTTCGCTCGGCCTGCTTCTCGCGCGGCAACAAAAGTTCGAGGAGGCGCGCCCCGAACTCCTCACCGCCACGAGGCTCGATCCCGGCGACGCAGGTCCCGCGCTGAAGGCGCGCGCCTGGCGTGCTCTCGCGCGCATCGATCAGGCCGCTGATCCTGCCACGGCTTCCAACGATCTTCTTGAAGCCCTCAAACTCTCTCCGGAAACTCCGGACGACACACTGTTCGCCGCCGAGTTAGCTGAGAAAACCGGTCAGGCCGATGCCGCCGAGGCCGCCTATCGCCGAGTGCTGGCGAAAGATCCTCATTCCCTCCCCGCCACCGCCGGCCTGGCGCACCTCCTCATTGTTCGCAAGCAATACCCTGAAGCCCAGACCCTCCTCCGCTCCGCGCTTCAAAGCGCCCCCGACGATCCCACGCTCAACGCTCAACTTGCCGCCGTGCTCTTCGCCCAGGACGATGCCGGGGCGCTGCCGCTCCTCCAGAAACTCCACACCGACCACCCCGCCGACGCGGTCATCACCCGCATGTTAGCCCAGGCACTGGCCGTCGCCGGGGATTATGCCGGCTCCGACCAGCTCGATCTCCACCTGCTCCAAACCGATCCGGCGAATGCCGATCTGCTCGTCGCGCACGCCCAGAATCTTATCCATCAGGCCCAGATGCCGGAAGCCATGAAGGCCTTCGAGAAGGCCACGGAAATTGACCCGGCAAACGGCGATGCCTGGGGCGGACTGGCCTTCGCCGCCTTCCGAATCAACCGCGCCGACATCACTCTCCATGCTCTGACCATGCGTTCAAGAACCCTGCCCGAGAACACCGCCAGCCTCTTCCTCTGGGCCCAGGCTTACGATACGTTGCACCAGAGGCAGCAGGCCGCTGCCTACTATCACCGCTTCCTCGATGCCGCCCAGGGCAAAATGCCCGATCAAGAGTGGCAAGCCCGCCAGCGCCTCCAGATCCTCGAGAGAAAATAGGCCGCGTCGTCCGAAATCGCCCTCTCAGGAATGACTGGGGGCACTGAAC
>JBAWFY010000046.1:0-9256 GCA_049592335.1 Occallatibacter sp. | reverse complement strand
GCGCATAAGCGGCATCGTTGAGCACGAGGGGATCGTCGATCTGGCTGCTCAACAGCTTCTTCATGAGTGCCGCCGCGTCGGCCTCCTGATGATTCGCGATCAGATCGTACGCCAATGAGGTCTGAAGCACGGGCTGGCCCGGCGCGACATCGCTGGCATGGCGCAGTGTAGCGATCGCATCCGGCAGGCTTTTCCTGGCCTGGGTCCCTGCCAGCACCAGGTCTACTTGCAGATCGGTTGCGTCGCGATCGAAGTAGGCTTTCAACACCGTCACTGCCTCATCGAATTCATTGTGCTCAATGAGCATCCGCGCATAGAGTTTCACCACGAAAGTCTCATCGGGATGTTGAGCCAGTTCGCGGCGAAAATCTTCTTTCGCGTCGTCAATGCGATTCTGGCGCTGGGCGATATACCCGTAGTTGCTCCAAAGGTAGGCCTGCTCGGGGTTCAGTTTTTTCGCTGCGTCGAGCTTCACCTGGGCGCCATCCCAATCGCTGTCGGTTTCCAATGCCACCACTTGGTTAATCAAATTCGCCGCATCCGCATTGCTGGTGGCGGAGTGCGCAGAAGCTGCTGCGCCGTTTCCTGCGCGGGCCGGTGCATCTAACTGAACCCATGGAAGAGTTCCTAAGGAAATATCCTTGGCGAACTTCTTGTATTGCTCCCACAACGCGGCGGGCAATCTCGATTCGAGAATCGCCACCTTGCGCTCTGCCGTGAACTCGCCGTTCTCCAGCTTGTAAGTAACATCCCAAGTGGCAAACGCCGTCTTCACATGGACCGGATCCGGCAACTCAGCGCTGTATCCAGCCGGCAATTGAATTCTGCTGACTGCGTTGTCTGTGCGTGGCGCGCCGAGGTCTATCTCCGATTCTGGCAATTTGTCTGGCGCGTCAGGTAATCCGAGCGCCGACGGGAACAGCGGCAGGATTCGCAGATTGTCCCAGTCACCGAACGGCTTTTTTGTGTAGTCGTAGGTGACCTGCATGGGTTGGCTGGTCTCATCGGCGCGCCCGAAATTCGAATTGCTCGTTGTGCCGCTGAAACCCAGGGCATTGGCGATTGCCTGGGTGCCTTGATCCCATTGCGCGGGCGCCAGGTTCTGCCCGATCAGCCGCAGGTAAGTCTCGTTATCGGAGCGATAGCTGATCGTTACCTTTCCGTTTAGATTTCCGCTGGAATCCAGCGTTGCGGTGGCTTCGAAGTTGTCGACGAATGGAAAAGGTGCTTTCGCCGGCGTGCGCTCCAAATCTGCATTATCGGAGGGCGGAATCACCAGTGCCTGCTTGTCCCGAATCAGGGGCAGCAACAACTGGAATGGCGCGACACCTGGCGTCGAATCCATCCAAATGCGCCCGTCGGGCATGGAAACTGTTGTGATTACGTGATTGAAGAATGCCGGCGAGGGAAGCTCCGGAACTATAGCCAGACTTACGCCAATGAGGGCCGGAGCGGTGGTGAACCCCTTGGCATGCAACAGCGCCTCAAGGAGAGTGTCCTTATCTTTGCAGTCGCCGTATTGATTTGCCAGGACCTCAGCGGCCAAGTGCGGCTGGTACCGTCCGATGCCAAAATCGATGCCAACATACCGAATATGCGTGGAAACAAAGCCATATAGCGCCTGCACCTGTTCGAGCGGCGATTTAGCGTTGCGGGTAATCTCTTCTGCCTGCGCCCGCAGCGCATCGGTGGGTACGGCGCGCGGAGCTGCAAGAGATCGATACCATTCCCCCACTTCAGCCCACGTGCGGAAGGTCGTCCACGCCACATCCGGTTTGACCTCCGTGGGAGGGGCAAAGGCCTCCTTTTGCGGTTGAGAAGAAGTGGGCTTGAGCTGGGTGCCCGTCCAAACATAGACACGCCGACCGTCTTTCTCAGTGATCGCCGGCTTTCGGTCCGGGCTCCAGACCTGTAGGTATTTCTCCTTGGGAACGTCTAGGGTCAGCGTTTCAGAAAGCGTCACCGCGTTTTTTTCAAACGCGTAGCTGTCCCAGAACTGCGCGGGCGTCTCAGGGTTTTTGCGCTGGACACGCACACGGTATTCCAGCACGTCGCCTGCGCGCAGGCCACGCACTGGGATCTGCAACTGCTTCAAATCCGAGTAGAGCGGCGCCTCCTGGGTGACGGGCGCGGGCATTGCCATCGCGTCAGACGCCGGTGTTTCGGTTGTGCTTCCGTCGGGATGGTAGACCACCACACTCACAATCTGTGCGTTTTCAGCGGCCGATGCATAGGCCAGCGAGAGCACACTGAACTGCCGCGCTCCGGCTTCATTCTGCAGGCGAAGTCTCTCGAAGACGTCCTTTTCACCTGTGCCGTCGGCCTCGTAGCGGTATACGGTTTCCGCCTTCTCCACCACCAGGGCTTCTCCGCTGTACGACGACGCGACCGGCTGGACGGAGGGCGCAGCTGGCTTGTCCTGCCCGGGGCAGCCCGGGGCGCAGGCAAAGGTCACGATAAGGGCGAACCTTGAAAGCAGGCGCGGCCTGTGTTTCAGGCAATCAACTCGTCTCAGCATGGGCGGAAGAAGGATAGCATGAAACCGGGATAGGAGCCCTCGTCCGCGCTAATCTGCCCTCTGGCTCCTGAACAAACCTTGCGCGGGAACTGACATCCGACTCAAGAGAAGCGCCCATATGGCGCTCTGGAGAGAGGTTGGTATGTGGCTTACAATCGCGTTTCTGTTTCTGCTGGCATGGTTGATCGCTTTCGTGGCGTTCCATGTAGCTGTGGCGGGGATTCATGTTCTGCTGGGGCTGTTTGTGCTCTGCCTGATTATTCACTTCGCGCGAAGAACTGCGCCGCACGCATAACGAATCCGCGCATTCGTCTTCGACTTCACGCTGGTATAGAACTGGTTGCGTAAATCCCCGCGCTGACCCCAAAGCACCCCTCAGGGGCTAAAGCCCCAAGATTTATGCGCCTTTACGGCACGGCTAAAGCCGTGCCCCTTCAAAACTGGATTTATGCAACCAGCTCTAGAGACTCACCGAGGACTGCGCTGGCGCTTACAAGTGCTACGCGGGCGAGAATCACCGCGGAAACCGCGAATCCTGCACAGGATGACAATCCGCAAGAAAATGCGTTGACAGCGCGAATCTGCTCGGCTATTCTCCGAGCCAGAATCGTCTCAGCAGAAGACGCATCTTCCTCTCCCCTTTCATTCACCTTGGCTACTTCCCCGATCCCTGTCCCCACCCACGCGGTTTGATCTGCGCACTCGTTGTGTGCGCGATCGCCATTCTTTCGGAGGGAATCTCATGAGTCAGGTTCTGGAAGCGTCCTTAGCGAATGTCAGTCAGGCCGACTGGGACACCATATTGGACAGCGCATTCCAAATGGGCCCATACAACAGAGTGACGCGAGTGGACGACTGGACGGTCGTTACCGGCATGGAGGTCAACTTTCCCGAAGTATGGAGTAAGGCGCCAGCGGGTTCCACCAAGCTATTTGTACTGGCTGACACGATCACCTTCGCGGGAGGAGGGATGCAACTGGTCGCCGGAACCAGCAACATCCTCATGGGCAGGGTGATCGCGCCAAAGCCGGGCGCCTATTTTTTCCCTGAGCCGCCGAAAAATGTTCGAGACTGGGGGCTCTACTTCAGTGTCATGGCCCCGGATCGCGGCGGGATAGATAAGCTCTCTATCCGGTGGTCCCGAAGAGATACGCCGATCACCTCAATGAATTACGAATGGCAGCGGTACAAAGGTTATGGCTCGTTGAGCCTTCAGGCGTCTTTGGAACCCATCCCCCCCTCGGTGCCCGTGGGACCGTGCAAGGCCTTTCTGACGCGCATGCATTTGGCCGCGTTGGCGTTAGTGAACGATCAAAAGCCGGAACTCGCTTCCCAGATGTTCGACAAACTGCAGCAGCTGTTGTCGCTCTTTCCGGGAGATATTTTCACAGATCTGCGGGTGCAGGCAGTCGCCAGCCGCGAATTGCTGCAGCCGCTCAGGCCGGCGACCGATTTCGTTCCCTACCTTAGCCCGGACATGTACGCAGGTCTGGCAGAGAAATATGTCCCGGCACTGGAGTCTTATGCGGGCACCTTTGCTAATTTCGTTAACAGAACTATTGATGTGACGGAGCGGCAAGCAGCCGCCCGATTGATGCTCAATCGAGAGAAGAATGCGAACAAATTTCAGGCTCTGGTCACCACTCAGCTCAATGAAAGCTTGAGGATCGCCAACGAAAATGTCTCCAAAGCCACAACCTCAATGGATTCACAACAGACTGCGGTAACACAGGCCAAGAGCAACTTTGAAGCGGGAATGCAGAAGTGGAAGGAGCAGAAAGAGCGGGAAGCCGCGATGGCGATCGCGAGCGCGGCCATTGGGTTCGTCAGCGGAGTTGCCTCCATCTTCGCCGGCAATCCCGGCGGCGCTGATGCCGCCGTCAAAGCCGCCGAGCAGGTGGAAAAAGCAGCAACAACACTGCAAAAGCTCGCCGAACTCATGAAGAAACTGGTGACCATCGGAAAGGTGATCGCAAAGATCGCGGAACTGGCGGTTGCAATCCAAAAAGCGGTTCAGCAGATGGACAGCGCCAAAGACCTCGCGAATCGCATGTCCCAGCTGACGGTTGCGACGAATGATGCCGACATGGAGGGCGCTCCGTCCGCCGGGGCATATTGGGATCAACTCTGGGTGGAACTGGAGACGCAACTCGCGGTGCCTATCAAGCAGGAGATCGACGGCGCCAACGAGTATTTGAAGGAGTTGAAGGTTCTCATCATCTACGGCCGCGCACTGACGACGGCGCAGGCCGCACTCGTGCCCCTGATGCAGGAGATTGCCCGAGCAGCACTGCAGGCGGAGATTGCGAAGAGCCAGCAGAAGGATGTCGAGGACGAGATCGAGCGGTTGAAGCCCAACCAGGCGGTGAGCGCCGAAGCTGCCGCAATGCTGTGGATTCGCTACAAGACGGTGCAGCGTTCGATGCTGATCGCGCTCCAGAACTTCGATGCCGCGCACCGTTACTGGGCGCTCAGCGAGGCGCCGCCCGCGCGGGATGTGAATCGGCCGATCATGGATATGGCCGGCGACCTGCTTGAAATCGCGAATATCAAAGAGCGGCAACATGCCGCATTTGAATCGTTCAACCCGAAACCCGAGGATTTCACAAACGTACCCTATGGTGTGCCTGAAGCCGCGATCGACCAGTTTCTCAAGACCGGCCAGTTCGTGCTGCGCTTTACATCTTTGAACAGCCCAGTGAGTGGATGGGGCCGAGTGGGACGCGTGCGTGTGGACGAGATCTTCGTATGGGTCGATTGGAAAGCGGGAAAGCGGCCACCGAAAGGAATTGTGGGGTTCAGGGTTCGAAGCAACGGTATTTATGCCGATCAGCGCCTGGATCGCGGCGGAATGAAGTCCTTCTGCTTCAATGCGAATCCGGTGAATTTTACCTTCCGTTACGACTTGAAAGACTATTCAGATGAACACCGCGATTCCGCAATCATCAGTCATGCGGCCGTCGCGGAAAAATTCCGGGCGGCATACTCCGAGCCAACCTTGTTCACTGAGTGGCAGTTATCACTGCTCACCGGTGACGAAGGAAAAGGTGAGACGGTCGACCGCGCTGCGTTGGCATCCACAATGAGCGGAATTACCGTTAAATTCACCGGGACGGTGATTGACGACCCCGGACTTCTCAAGAAGAGAGCGCGCCTTACTTCGTGACAGCTCCAGGAATTTGACTGAGTGGAGTGAAGGCGGGCCCTTCACAGGCACGCCGCAGCGCACTTCCCTCTCTGGCCTCCTCGCGGTATCATCGCTGCACAAGCGAGAACCGCTCCGCGAGGAGGCTTATCATGAGCAATCACGAGACGATTTCTACCCGCCGTCAGGGACGCCGCGAGTTTTTGAAGGCTGGAGGCGCGGTCACGGCTGCGCTGCTGGCGCCAGCCGCAATCGCCGAGACCGCGCACACGATGCCGGCGCTGCCTTCGAATCCGGTTACGCCGGATACCATGCCTACGCGCAACCTGGGCCGGACCGGCTATCGGGTCGGACTTTTCTCGCTCGGCGGCCAGGCCTCGCTTGAAAAGCCGAACAACTTCGATGTCGCGGTGCCCATCATCGAACGTGCGCTCGACCTCGGCGTCAACTACATCGATACGTCGTCGATCTACGGCGGACCGGAGCGCTGGAGCGAGCAATACGTGGGCAAGGTGATGGCGCATCGCCGCCAGCAGGCCTTCCTCGCGACTAAGACCAAGGAGCGCACGCGCGACGACTCGATGCGGATGATCGAGAAATCGCTGCAACTCTTGCAAACCGATCACGTCGACCTGTGGCAACTGCACGACATCGGCACCATGACCGACGTGAACGAGATCTTCGCCAAGGGCGGCGCGATGGAAGCGCTGGTCGAGATGAAAGAACAAAAGGTGGTGCGGTGCCTGGGACTCACGGGTCACTATCGTCCCGACGCGCTGATGGAAAGCATCCGTCGCTATCCCTCTTTCGACACTATCCTGATGGCGATGAATGCGGCCGACCCGCACTTCTTCAGCTTCAATGAGGCGTTGCTGCCGATGGCCGTAGAAAAGCAGATGGGCATCATCGGCATGAAGGTGCCGGGGCGCAGCAGGCTGCTCTCGTCGTGGACGCCTCCGCCCATCGAAGTGCAGAAGAAAAGCTGGGAAGGCATGACGATCCAGACCACGTCGCCGGGCACGCTGACCATGCGCGAGGCGATGTACTACACGCTCTCGCGGCCGGTGAGCACGGTGATCGTCGGCTGCGATACGATTGCGCAGCTTGAGGAGAACGTGCAACTGGCGCGTGAGTTCACACCGTTGAGCGACGCGCAGATGGCCGCGGTGGTGGAGAAAGCCGCGCCGGTGGCAAAGCCTGCGCTGTTCTTCCGGTTTTACGAGCGGGCGTAGGGATTCTACTTAACATGCACCGCGCTTTATTTTTCATTCTTCTTGCATCGGGATTTGCGTTTGCCGTGCACGCTGCCGGCGAGCATCTGGCTTCGCCGTGGGATGCGGCGAAGATCATTCCAACGGACGCGCCATACAGCTGTCCCGCGCCGCCTGCATTCACGAGAACCCTCGATCTGGTGGATTATTACACAGACGACAAAAAATCGATTATCGATGAAAAGAAGCTGGCGCTATACCGGGAAGAGTCCGAAGCGCCGACACATCTTGGGCAGTACGCGACACTTGCCGCGGATGCGTGGTTGAGCAAGGGAAGCCGAGCAGCAGCCGCATGCGTTTACTCACTTTTGACCGCTGCCGCCAAGGCCGATGCGTGGGATGACAAGATGCCAGCGAACACCGGCGTCTACATGCAGAACTGGCTGCTGAGCGGAACCGCGATTGCGTACCTGAAGGTGCGATCAAGCGGCGCGGGAACGGCGGACGAGGATGCGCTGATCCAGAAGTGGTTTGCGGTGCTGGCAGCGCGGGTGCGCGAGTATTTCGATCACAAGAGGATGCGGCCGGGAAGCGACGCCTGGAACAACCACATGTATTGGGCGGGGCTCTCCGTTGCCGCTGAGGGAATTGCCAGCGGCGATGCAGGGACGTTTTTGTGGGGCCTGACGACCTACGAGATGGGAATGCATGCCGTCAAGCCGGATGGATCGCTGGACGCTGAAATGAGGCGGAGCCGTATGGCTCTGCATTATCAGCTTTACGCGCTGGGACCGCTCGTGATGCTGGCGGAACTTGGGGAAAGCAATGGGCTCGATCTCTACGCGGAGAGAGACGGCGCGATTCACAGGCTGGTTAAGTTCGATATTACGGCGATGAAGGATCCGTCGCTGATTGTGAAAAGAACCGGCGAGACGCAGAACATTACCGTGCCATACACGGGGCTCGAAATCGGCTGGGCCGTGCCGTACATTCAGCGTTTTCCCAACGCGGACCTCAGCAAGTTCATTGCGCAGGCTCCTTCGGTGCGTTTCTGGCAGTGTGGCGGAGCGCCTCCCGACGCTGTGCATCCCCCGGTAGAGACGATTGGCACCACGGGCTCGGGCCTCGACCTGAAGCGCAAGTTGGAAGCTGCACTGGCAGACGAGTTCCCTGTGGGCCTCGATAAGTCTTACTTTCTGGGCGAGTGGTGCGCGGAGGGGGACACCAACCTCCACGGAACCATTGTGAACGGCGGCGACGTGCTCGCCTTGAGCAACGGGCAGGGTTCCACCTCCAGCGGAGAACTGCACGGGCCTTTCCTTTTGACAGCGCTGGGGTGGGATTCGGTGAGCGGGGCGCCTTCGCCCGATCGCAGTCAGATCGACTGGTCGAATGGAACGTATTGGGTGCGGTGTCCGTCCGCACCGCTTAAACAGCCAATCGACCTGAACGGAGAATGGGTTGCGCAGAACGAAAGCTGTTCGATCAGCCAGCACGGCGACCGGCTGGAAACGGGCGATACGAGGGATTGCCTGTCTACGGGCCGCGTAGACGACAAGGGGCACTTGACGATGGATTTCTCGGGCATCGAGTTCGAGGGATCCGTCACTGCGGACGGGAACCATATCGACTGGCAGGATGGGAGCTACTGGACGCGGGCGCGGATTTATGGACTTGGAAAGTGAGCTTAATCTGCGAGCAGGATCAAACAAAAGCGATCAACTCGCGTAACCGTCAGGGTCAGAACTACCGGCTGCTGTCGCGTCGGCTTCGCGCCCAAGAATTCCGCCCCTCTTATCCACATTGGTGCCTCTTATTCGCGTTGACCCTGCGTGTCTGCATCCGTAAAGTCTCTAATGAAGCGGTGAATTTTCCCGTCTGCGCAGGAATAATCTCTGCGCAGAGGTCAGGAAAATACTTTAAGCACAGGTTCATCGGCCCGGAGCAGACATGCTGAAACTAAAGAAGATTCACATCCTCGGCTTTAAGAGTTTTTGCGACCGCACAGAAGTGACCGTGTCGGGCTCTGGAATTGCCGTGGTGGTGGGTCCGAACGGATGCGGCAAGTCGAACATCCTGGACGGCGTGACCTGGGTGCTGGGCGAACAGAGCGCCAAGAGCCTGCGCGGCTCGCACATGCAGGACCTGATCTTTGCCGGTACACGCGAACGCAAGCCGATGGGCATGGCGGAAGTGACGCTGACCCTGGTCGATCCCGAGGCCTACGAAGGGCCGGTGCCGGTGGAACCGGAGGTGGTGCTCGATAACGAAGAACTTGCCCACGAGGGCCCGTCGGACTGGGACGAGGAAGAGTTGCGTCGCCAGCGCGCGGCCGAGGCCGAAGAGATCGCCGCCAGCGAGCAGCCGGGACAGGTGATGGAG
>JBAWFY010000045.1:0-3048 GCA_049592335.1 Occallatibacter sp. | reverse complement strand
ACAGCCACTCCGCCGCAATCGCGCCAGGGCTTCGCGATTTGGCTGAGGCACAGGGCTACGGATTCGTTCAGCTGGGCAAAGCATCGTGCCCGCCTCTGACCGGAGCCACGCATTTCATTCCGCGCATTCCCACGCTTGCGCAGGGGTGTCTCGGCTTCAACCACGCGGTGCTCATCCAACTCCGCGCCGACCCCCACATCCGCATTGTGATCCTGAGCGCAGCATGGGCGGCTCCGTTCTACCGCGACTGGGAGAACGGCTGGCTGACCGCCGATTTCGCGCACGTGCAACAGACGCCGACGGCACAAGCCACAAGCGCGCTTCTCGCCGCGTCACTCCGGAACACGATTGAATCGCTCCAGGCTTCGGGCAAGCGGGTCCTCGTCCTAGAAGACGTGCCTGAATTTACGATGGATCCCCTGTGGCGCGTCGAATCCGAGCGCATCCCCGCGCGGCGACAACTGGTGCAATGGCTCAACATCGCCGACGCCCGCGATTCCGGTGCTGCCCTCATCGAAACCGGCGCCAACATTGCGCTTTCACGCTCCGTCGTTGAGCACACAGTAGCGCAATGCAGAAGCGCGCAGTTGATTGACCCGCAGGCCACCCTCTGCGCCGATTCCCTCCAATGCGCCTACCGCGATGCCGGAGGTCTCCTCTACCTCGACTCCAACCATCTGTCTCCCGACGGAGCGCGTCGTGTGCTCGGCAATTTCAAGTTCCCAGCCGCCGGCGCAACGGTGCCCGCGAGCGCGAATGCGATCGGACAATGAGCAAAATCTATGAGCGAATTCTCGGGTTGCGCCCTGGCAAGAGTTTCGTTTTATTCGCAAACGGACCGACTCACGCGCCGGAATCAATAGCCGAGGGAACAGCGGCTGGAGAAATCCGGTTGGGAATGGCGCCGCGAGTCTGCCGCAGCAGATTCCAGAACCCGGCAGCGGCGATTCCAATCAGCACGAAACCCTGAATGTAGTTCAGATAGGTGTAGTTGGTGTCGATGGGCGCGACAAGAAGGACGGCAGCATTGATCGCGCCGAAAAACAGAAAACTAAATACGATTGCCCGCTTCGTACCGGCGAATGAGGCAATCGTCCTAAAGAGAATCAAGGCCAGGAAAAGCGTGAGGGGAGCGAAGTCGTATTCGATTACGCGCGGATTCAGGAGAATGACGCCCGTAATCAGAACGGGCATCCATTGCCGCAGAGAAAGTTTGCCGTCGAGAAACTGGCGGGACAGGTAAAACAAAAGGCCGAACAGGGCAAGCGCATAAAAAACGTAAAAAACGGTGCTCGCGGCGTGATAAGGAAGCCCCGCATCGCAAAGGGCATATCCGAGCAGACCGGCCGGTCCCACGCCGAATGCGTGGTAGTAGCTGAATCCCAGTTCAATGCCACTGAGATAGTTGTGAAAGCTGGAAGGCCAGATCCACGGCTGGATAAGGAAGAGTGCAATGCCGGCGGCTGCGGTAATGGACGCCGGGAGCCATTGCCTTCGTGCCGACAGAACGGGGATCGCCAGCAGGCTCAACATCGGAACCTTGCAACAGGAAACGGCCAGCGTGGCCAGGTAGAACCAAGACCACCTGCCGCGCCGCCAACCCAGGTAGGCCGTAACGAACACCAGGCCATAGAGAATGTAGGCGACGTTGCCATCCATCAAGGTCGATACCTGAATCAGGCCAGGGAAAAAGGCCGCGGCTGGTGCCAGAAAGACAAAAATCCGCCGCTCTGCCGGCTCCGTAGCCTGCATGCTCACCCAAATCTGAGCGAGCACTCCCGCGGCATAAATCAGCCAATATCCCCAGATATAGAGAATGGGCGGGAAAGAGCCAATCGTCCGCAGCAGCGGAATCGTAATCGGCGAGTACATGTAAACCACCGGCGCTCTCTCATGGGACTGGAGCGCCGGTTGGCTTTGATACGCATTCAGGGCGGAGATGCCAACCTGGTATGGATCGTGCCCCGCCTGTATGGAGTGGATCGTATGCAGATATAACTTCGCGTCCCAATCGAGATCGGGATAAAAGGCATTCCACACTGGAATCGCCGCAAAGGCCAGGACCCAAAAGACGACTGGAATGACTCGATACGGAGAAAAAGATGGCGTAGTCAGCCGGCAATCTCCTTTGGGCGGGGCGGTCAATCAAATTGTACCGTTCATAAGCGAACTCTGAAGGTCAAATGGGATAAGGGGCGGTTTCACGCTGCGGACGAGGGAGCGTAATCTATCAGAGTGGAGGACCGCAAAATGGTCCCGGCCGCAACTTGAATTCGCCTGCTCAAGCAAAAAGTCCGGTGAAAGCCTGGCGGCAAGCATGAGCATCGGCATCGAATGAGACCATGAACCCGGTCACCGAACAGGCCCGACGATCCGCGTTTCAAGAGACGCTCGTGAGCGCGCGCCGTACCATGCTCATGAGCGAGATTCTGAAGCTGGCGGTGGACAGTTTCCGCGCCAGTAAGACGCGCTTTGCGCTCACAGCGCTGGGCATGGTCATCGGCACCGCGTCGGTGATCCTGGTTGTGACCATCGGGCTCACGGGGAAGCAATACATTCTGGAGCAACTGGAGAAAATCGGCACCAATCAGGTGGAAGTGGAGTACGCGGGCGGAGGCGCTACCCAGGAAGAACGCGCGCGCTACACCGACAGCCTCACGCGCGAAGATGAAAAGGCCGTCGACCAGCAGGTGCCCGGAGTAATGTACTCCTCGCCGGTCCTCTCCATGCACAACCGCGTCAGCTTCCCCGGCGGCATCCAGAAGGACACCGTTACGCTGGGCGTCGATCCGCAGTACCAGTTCATCCGCAACCTGATCGTGACCGACGGACGCTTCTTCGACCAGACCGACGACGAGATGCATATCAAGTGCGCGGTTGTGGCCACGGATTTTGCGCGCCAGCGCTATGGCTCGCCCGACTCCGCCGTCGGCAAGACCTTCCAGATTCTCGGCATTCCCTTTACCATCGTCGGCGTATTCAAGGAGAGCGGCATCGGGGACTTCGGCATGTCAGAGATTACCGACGATACGGTTCTGATTCCGTATT
>JBAWFY010000044.1:0-8004 GCA_049592335.1 Occallatibacter sp. | reverse complement strand
CAATTGCCGCGTTTCTCGCCGCTCGCGGGTATCGACTCGCTCCTTGCACTATCGATAACTCTGATTATGAATTCAACGCAACTTACGTTCTCGCCTTAGCACGTCATGACAACGAAACAGCCGCAAGGCTCCGAGCCGACTACCTCTCCTATACTGCAGCGGAAATCGATTGGTACAGCAAAATCGACCAGCAAGTCTTTGGCTCTGAAGTTCCCCACGTGATGCTGTTACATGACAATCAGCTCAATGCAGATACGGTTTCAGGAATTATCGCGCTCTTCCAGCAACGTGGTTATCGTTTTGTCACCCTGACGGAGGTTCTCCAACACCCCGCTTACGCCACTCCAGAGACGTACGTCACGAGGTTTGGCCCCATGTGGGGGTACCGCTGGGCAAAGGAGCTTGACGTAAAGGTGAGTGGGCGCGACGAACCCGATCCTCCAGCCTGGATCAACCAGTCCGTGAAAGAAGCTCGTGCGACGACAAACTGACTTGTCATTTGATCCCGAGGAAGGCCGGGAAGTAGAAATCATTCCAGAGTTCCATACGCTCCCGAATCATTGGCAAACCGGAAGCTACGATCTTCCATGATGCAAAATCGTCAAAAGCAACCGCAGATCCCTCGACTGCGCCCGGGATGACAATTGCCAGAATCCGAGCTACGGCTTCTTCACCGGTTGCGCCGGTCCCACCTGCACCGCTGTTGCCGTGTACAGGTGGCAGTTGTCGGTGACCTCTTTGAAATGAAAGTACGGGTGGAGAAAGAGCCCCTCCCGCGCGTCGCCCGAGCCTTCGTCCAGATCGTTGAGCCATACGCCGTCGGGCTCAGCATGGTCGTGGAGGTGCAGCCAGAACCCCTTGTGCAGATTCGCCAGCAAGCCCCCGGCAACCTTGACGTCCGCAACGGACTTTACGTCCAGGTCGATAAGCCTTCCGGTCTGCTCGTCAATTGAGATTTTGCCTTGCATCACCCGAGCCGCCCGCTGGAACAAATTCTTTGCCGCGAAGCGCGGATTGGGCACAATGTCGTAAAAGAGAACGCTGCGGGCGTTCACGCGTTCGCGATGCCCATTGGTCAGCATCATCGCTTCCAGAATGTTTTCAACGGTCTGGTGCTGTTTGTCTGCCTCCTTTTTGGCTGTGGCCTGGTCGTTGTATTTGAGCGTCTCTTTCATCACCCGCTCGTCTTCTTTCTTGGTCTCCTCGGGCGTGAGATATTTGCCGTTCTTTTGCAAAGTGCGTTCGATGGGGATGCCGTTGACAAAGAACTGGTCGTCAACTTCGGTTGTGGTCTTTTTCGTATTGCCCCGGCTGTCGGTCTCAATCAGGTGATCGGTGACGCGGCAGTCGAAGCGCTCGCGCTCGGCGGCGAGCTGGTGCTGGTTGGCGATAGCCCGCTGAAGGAGTTCGGTGGGATTGGGCAGCGGCGCGTTGGAAGCTGGTGTGGTGGACTGCGCGGCGATAGGCGAAGCTAAGAGAACGGCAAAGAGGGAAAGGAAGAAACTGCGGTGCATGGAATCGGCTCCGCCGCTGAGATGGGCCCATACAACGCTACGGATGCGGAATGAAATCGGTTCTAGCGACATTTGTCGACGCCGATTCTGCGGGCATGACCGGAAGCGATGGCATGGCGCCCTGGTCTTTGGCTTCGGTCACCACCGCGTCGAGTTGCTCGAGAACCTCGGGCACCGTCATGGTGTAGACCTCGCGGCGCGAGTCGTAACCTTGCTCGATGAGCTGCTTGAGATAACGCCCGGCGATCTGCGCGGCGAGATAATCGGTAATGACCTTGCTGCTGCGCTGCTTCTGCTCCACCCAGGCTGTGCACGGCAGAGCGATCCACATGGGGCGGCCGTTTATATCGAAGCGGATATCGACCGCGTCGGCGTGGCGCGTGGCGATGGCGACCATGTTCGCTTTCCAGCGGCAGTGCAGGTTTTCGCCACTCCAGCGGTCGGCGACTTGGAAATCCTCGTACATGCCTTAAGCGTACCTTTCAGCGGGGGCGGCGGCAAGCCAGTGCAGATCCTCCCCCCGGGATAAATGCCCAGGATGCATTTTTTCACTCAACCGGGAGGGCAATCTGGCGTCTAAGCAAGTAGAATGATCTCAAGCCGGGAGGCTGCCATGATCAATCTGCGCGCCGTCCTTTGGGCCACTTCAGCGCTTATCGTCTCCGCCGTTTTCCTTCAAGCTTGTGGTGCTCCTGCGCCCCGCGAACTGATGTCCATTACCATCGCTCCGATGTCGGGTGACGCTAAGGGATCTCCTGTGCAGTTTGTGGCTACCGGCACCTACACCACGCAGCCATACACGGTCACGCCGCTCACGGCCAATTGGGGAGTTCAAACCTCCACGCAGGTGACGGCGACCATCACGCAAAATGGCCTGGCTACCTGCAAATCTGGCACGGGAGCGACGGTTGTCGAGGCCTGGGTTGAGCTGAATATTCCCGCCCCAGCGCAATGCAACGTCGTCGATCCCCTCGGCAATCCGGATTGCACGGAAATGTGGGGCACGGCGCTGTTGACCTGCCCATAAATGGGCGGAAACCGTTGAGAAAAAACCCTGGATCGGCGCTTGGTCCAGCGCCGGCGGTGGACTCTGCGGAAACCGCGCTGATAAACTACTTGGGTTGCAGTAGCGCTGCCCTCACCGTACGGACCCCGCCTGCAAGTCAATCGAGAAGGACGTTGAAAACCCGTGGATATTGAAACCCGTCGCGCCTTGAAAGGCGACAAATTTGCCCATGCTGCTGTAACGAGCGCTAGCTGGGTTGGCGAGCACAGAGCCAGCGTAGTGCGCTGGGCCATTACGGCTGGAGCCATCCTGGTTCTGGTGGTCGGCGTCGCGATTTTTTGGAGCATGCGCTCGTCGGCGGCCGATGCTGCGCTGGGCGCGGCGCTCGATGTGTATACAACGCCGCTGGCGGCTCCAGGCGCTCCGCCGGAGCCTGGCGTCTATGCCGCAGCGGCCGATCGCGCCAAAGAGGCGAATCGCGAGTTTGTGGCTGTGGCCCACGATTATGGATGGATGCCCTCGGCCGCGAAGGCTCATTATTTTGCCGGCGTGACCTATGAGGAAATTGGGCAAAACGGCCCGGCAGAGAGCGAATTGACGGCCGCATCGCACGCCTGGGATCGCAATCTTTCGAACCTGGCCAAGGTGGCGCTGGCCGGCCTTTACCGCCAGACCTCGCGCAACGACGAAGCCGTCACTCTTTATAACCAAATTGTCGCCAAGCCTTCGGCCACTGTCTCCGCTCCCGTGGCGCAGCTTGACCTTGCCGATCTCTATGCCACGGAAGGCAGGCAGACTGATGCGCGGGCGCTTTGGGCCAAGGTTCGGGACGCCGATAAGGAAGGCGCCGCAGGCTCCATTGCGGCAGACAAGCTGAACGCGAAGTAAAAGACCGGGAAGAAAGCGGAGCCAGACCGGACCGCCCGGACAGAAGGTTTCTTTCGATGCCCGGCGGGCCCGAGCACTTTCCCGGCCGCCTGCGTCTGGTACTTGATGAGCACCAGCCAGGCCACTTTCGCAGGTTGGATGGAGATTCCCACGAGCGCGGTGAATGAAGACGCGCGCCGGCGCGCGGAAGACGCCGCCATTGCCGCGCTGGTCGACCAGTACGCCGGAGCCCTCTATCGCGTAGCCTACTCGGTGCTGCGCAATGCTTCAGACGCCGAAGATGCGGTGCAGGAGGCCTTCCTGCGCGTGCTGCGGCACCGCGAGTCGCTCGACGAGGTGCGCGACCATCGCGTCTGGCTCATCCGCATCGTCTGGAACATCGTGCTCGACCGCAAGCGACGAGCAAAAACCCGCCCGGAAACCGACGACGTTGCGGAGCTGGCGCGAGTGCTGCCTTCGACGGGGCTTTCACAGGAGGAGCGGGCCGCAGCGGCTCAGCATCATGCCTCTGTGCTGGCGTGTGTAGAACAATTGCCGGCTAAGGAGCGCGAGGTTCTGCTGCTCTCGGCCTTCGAAGAGCTCACGAGCGTGGAGATTGCCTCGGTTCTGGGCATCACGGAGTCGAGCGTGAGATCGCGCCTGTTCCGGGCGCGCAACCTGATGGCCGGGCTGCTCGATCATGAGAGGAGTTTGCGATGAACTCGAACCCTCACCATCCCAACGTTGACGATTCCGCGGAACAAACGCTGCGGCTGATCGCCGGCCTGCCCGCGCCTGAAGGGCTGAAAGAGCGTGTACACAAGGCGTTGCGCGCGGCGCCGCGAAACGGGCGTCTTCTGGCTTGGCCGGCGGAGATGCGTTCGCGGATTTCGTTCCGCAGCAACTCGATGCGTACGGCTGCCGCCGCGGCGATCATTTTTGTGGTTGTTGGCGGCGGCTGGGGCGTCTATAGCCGCGTGCAATCGGGCCAGTCCGGCAAAGTCATCGTGATGCCCACGCCCGTGACGAATACGGGCGGGTTTTCGGGAGCCGGAGCGATCCGCACGCCGCAGACGCTGCCCGGACCGACGGTCAGCGAACAAGGGACCAAGAGAATCCGCCGCGGCGGGGAACAAGAAAGCTCACCCGCGAACAAGCCCTCCGATACGAAGAAGGGCCACGAAACCACGCCCGGGACGAGCCAACCTGCAGGCATACAGCATGCGGCGAAGCAAGACTCGGCAACTGAGCATGCATTGCAGCCTGCAGTTGCGCAGTAAGCATTTCTCGCTAACCGCCTGACTCCGCCACACCGCTGGCTCCGCCCGCATCCCAATCGTTACGAGTTCTTTGTTACGGCTCGGATCAACATCCCCAGAAGCGCCAGCACTGCCGCGCCCCAGAACGCCGGAACAAAGCCGTTCACCCTGAATCCAACGACAATGTGTGCAGCCAGCAGGATCATCAGGCCGTTGATGACCAGCAGAAAGAGGCCGAGCGTGAGGATAGTGAGCGGGAAGGTGATGATTTTGAGGAATAGCCCCACGGTCGCGTTGAGCAGGCCGATGACCAGCGAGGCGATGAGAGCAGGCCACAGTCCCGCCACGTGGAAGCCCGGCACAAACCTGGAGACAATCAGGAGTGCGAGCGCATACAGCAACCACTGCAAAAGAAGGATCACGAGAACCCCCTGATGTTCGATGCGGAGCTCGGCACCTGCAAACTGGCCCCGTAACCTTCCGAGTCTACCGCAAGGCCGCGCCACCAGCGAGTAGGGAACCGGAGCGGGCGAACAGCCAGAACGGACGAAGGCTTTGCGCTTCGTTTAGAGTGGAACCATGTTTGTGCGGCGTATTTCTGTGGAGCGTATCGATGCGGCGGGCGTGCGCCACGCTTTCCCAATCAGTCAGATCGACAACTTTGCCATGCGCAACTTCACCAACGATGCCGCCTTCGACGACACCTTTCCCGCCGGAGATGGAGTGCTGGAGATTGGCCATCGCGTGCCGCTCGAGCGCCTGGGAGAGGCGATGGAAGACTGGTTCCGGCGCAAGAGCTATTTGCAGGCCGTTGAACGGCTGGAACTTAAAGAAACTCATTGAGCTGCAGGCCGCGCCTTTATGCGGCGGCTTTGTATTCCCTGGCTCGCGGTTTCCAAAGCCGCAACTCGACTTCGCGACGGGCCTTCAGGCCAAGATTCACCTCTCCGCCTGCGAGATCCCAGAGCAGCAACTGCTCGGCAGCGGCATCGTAACGGCCGGCGTTGAGCGCGCGCAGCAACGTGGATTTCACCAGCCGTCCCGATCCGAGATTGAAGCAGAAGTCGACCAGAGCATCGAACTGCCCCTGAGTCAGGGCTACTTTAACCAGCCGAGTAACGGTGCGCTCGGCCTCAGCAACGTCTTTGGCCAGAATGGCCGCGGCCTGAGGTTCGATGATGCCGTTCGGGAATGATTCCGGCGGCACAATGCGATGGCCGTATCCGATGGTCGAAAAACCGGCTACGTCGTTGTAGGCGTGGCCGCGAAAGCCTTCGAAACGCTTAATCAAATCCAGTCCTTCTGCGCTGAGTCGCATGGTGAAAGCCTTTCTGCAATGAAAAAGGCCTGCCGAAATCGTTCTGCGGCAAGCCCATAGGTCGATACGATCTGAGACCAAGCTAGCAGAAATTGCGAAATAATCGGCAAAAGCGGGAAGATAAATTCGCCGGAAAACTGCAATTGATGGGACCGTCCTGCAATGCCATTCCCGCGCCAGAATCGAACACCCGCGCCTGGGTCGAGGCCCCTACAAAAACGTTTCAATTCAGCCTTCCTGCGATTGGCGGGTTGAATCCTCGCTGATGTAGAATTTGCCTGCAATCCTAAAGATAGGCGAATCATGACTTCGCAGGATCAAAAACTTTCGATTGTTGACAAGGTTGGTTACGCGTTCGGCGACGGCGCCTCCAATCTGATCTGGATGTCGTTCATCTACTTCCAGCTAAACTTCTACACTGATGTCTTTGGACTGTCGGCAGCGGCAGTGGCCACCATGCTGATGGTGACGCGCTCCTGGGACATGTTCTTTGATGTCATTATCGGTACAGTCGCCGACCGCACGCGGACGCGTTGGGGCAAGTTCCGCCCCTATCTGCTCTGGATGGCGCTGCCATTCGGGATCATTAGCGTAGCCGCCTTCAGCACTCCCACGGCGGGTGCGGCGACAAAGCTGATCTACGCCTACGTCACGCTTTCGCTGATGATGGTGGTGTACTCGGCCATCAATGTTCCGTACTCGGCGATGATGGGAGTCATCTCGCCGGATTCGCAGGAGCGGACCAGTCTTTCCTCATGGCGTTTTACCTTTGCCTTTCTCGGCGGTTTGGTGGTGCAATTCTCCACGCTGCGTCTGGTGGCGCATTTTGGAAAGGGAAACCAGCAGCTTGGCTACCAGATGACGATTGGCGTCTATGCTGTGGCGGCAATCGTGCTCTTCCTCGCCACCTTTGCCTTCACACGCGAGCGCGTTCAGCCCGTGCAGGAGCAGAAGACCTCCCGCACCTCATACATGGATTACCCAGGATGGATGCCTCAAGGAGTGGGCGGGGTAATCTCGTACCTTCTCGACAGGTGGATGCACCAAGGAATGAGAAGGGTAGTCCAGGATCTGCTCGATCTGGTAGCCAATACACCCTGGCTGATTCTTTGTAGTCTGGGAATCATGCAGGTCTGCTTTGTTTCCATCCGTGGCGCAGCGATTGTGTATTACTTCAAGTACTATCTTGGCAACGTAGGCGCTGCTGCTGCATTCCTGGTGATCGGTTCGGTGATGTCAGTCGCGGGCACCTTTCTTATCCAGTACGTTACGCCGTTCACGGGCAGGAAGAATGCTTTCATCGGCCTTATGCTTCTATCCACAGTAGTGCTGGTGTTCTCGTATTGGGTTAGGTCCGACCAGCTGGTCTTGCTCTGGGTCTACAACATCATCTATTGCCTTCTCACCGGTCCTACTTCGGCGCTGCTCTGGGCGATGTTTGCGGATACAGCGGATTACTCGGAGTGGCGCACGGGGCGACGCGCGACCGGCCTTGTCTATTCCGCCTCCGGCATGTCGAACAAATTCGGTTGGGCGATCGGCGGCTCGTTGGCCGCCGCACTGCTTGCGTTCTACGGGTTCAAAGCCAACGTGATGCAGACGGCCGCGGGACTGCATGGTATCCGGATCATCATGGCCCTGGCTCCGGCGGCCGGTACCCTGCTATGCGGTTTGGGTATGTTCCTTTATCCGCTCAACGAAGAGAGCACCAAAAAGCTGCAAACCGAACTCGCTGCCAGGCTGGCACAGCCGGCAACGTCAGGAGACTAGAGAAACTCCTGAAGAATACGGCTTCGAGACGGTTCGTCGCCCCTGGCTTCGCTCACGGCAGGCTATCGTTCGGGCCCATTCATGAATCAACTTTGTTCAGAGGTCTTTTCCATGCAGTTTGGATTTTTTGACGACAGCAATCGGGAATATGTGATTACTCGTCCAGATACTCCCAGGCCTTGGAGTAACTACCTTGGAAGCACGGAGTACGGCGCCATCATCACGAACAACGCGGGGGGGTATAGCTTCTATAAGTCGGCGGCACAGGGC
>JBAWFY010000043.1:0-12543 GCA_049592335.1 Occallatibacter sp. | reverse complement strand
GAGCAACCTTCAGCGCATCCTTGATGTATATCCAATCGTCATTGATGCCGATTTCGGCGAATGGCCTGATGGAGAAATAGCAAAGAAGGAGAAAGACCGCGCAGACAAATGCCGGCCAATATTCCTTGAGCCCGGTTCGCAAGGAGGAGGTTCTCTTCGAGAAAGCCGCTTCGGCTGCCGTTGCCGCGAAACCGAAGTCTTGTTCAAGGGTTTTCATGCTGGAACGTTCAGCGCGGGAATGACGAATTCCACTCGATCTCCTGCCCGTCTCACTCGCCGTGGCGCAGAGATTGCTTGATTTTTCTTTGCGCCCTGCTGGTTTGATTGGCCAGCGTGTCGAGGCCCAGCGCCTGCCGCGAGAGCGCCCGCAGCAGCTTGCGATTGCGCTTCTCGACGGGTAAGTTGGACCAGAGCAGTTCGTCAATGGGTTGGGCGCCGGAGCCAAGGCCGCCGGAATAGTGAATGTGGGTGATGGGCCGGCGATCCACCTGAATGGTGCGGATGAGTTCCAACATGTCCTTGTAATCGCCGACCCACGACGATGCCCAATGGTGCGGCGGCTTGCAGAGATTCAAGACCTGCCACTTCGCAACCAGGATTGTGACGTGGAGCAGCACCTGATCCTGCCAGATGAG
Source organism: Occallatibacter sp. (assembly GCA_049592335.1). Taxonomy (GTDB): domain Bacteria; phylum Acidobacteriota; class Terriglobia; order Terriglobales; family Acidobacteriaceae; genus Telmatobacter. The sequence continues at coordinate 11,908 of JBAWFY010000043.1, read as the reverse complement.
AAGATCGCGGTGAGATTCCATCCAACTGAGGCCGGCAAGAAGGTCGGCGGGATGGCTGGGCGACCGGCGGCAAAGAAAATGGCCCGAGGTCATCGCAGCTTCGAGCGATCCCGGACCCATGAGCTCCTCAAACTTTTGCGGGTCACGCAGGTTGAACCTGCCGCCGGTCGTAAACTCGCAATCAGCGTGGACCAGATCGTAATTATCGAGCCAGGGAAACAGATCTTCCCAGTTCATCAGCGCGACGACATCGTTATCCGAATAGAGGAATTCGTCGAATTCGCCGAACCATGCGAGAAACCGGCGCAAAAGGCCGGGATTGCACTCCAGATGCCGGCTCGTGAGCTCATGGAAGAATTTGCGCCCTTCGGCGGGAAAATCGGAGAGCGATAACTGCACGACGTTATCCCACTGCCGGTCGAGAACCGCCGGGCTCTCGTCGAAAGGGATGACGTGAATCGGCAGACGGCATCCGCAGCGGCGAATGGAAGCAATAAGGTTATTGGCTTTGGCCTGGCTGCGCCGGTTGGCTACGAGATAAATACCCCGGCGGGGTGTCGAAGCTGGGTGGGCTTGCATAAGTGATTAGTGGTTAGTGGCTAACGATTCGAGATTAGTGATTAGAGAATAGTCGCGGGCTATTGGCTGTGGGCGCTTTGTGACCGGCGATGCGACCACTGACCACTGACCGCTAACCACTCGCGACTCACCGCTGGCATTGGCTACTGAGTGGTCGTGGCCCGGAAAAGAATGAAGGATGTTCCCAGGCTGACCATGTCGTTGATCGCCTGCTCCGAGGCTAGCTTCAAATTGCTTGTCGGGACGTAGAGAATATCGCCATCTACCATGGCCACATCTGGAGCCCTGCCTTTGATGATGCGATTGACGGGAAGCGTGATCATTTCTTTTCTGCCGTCATCGAGCGTGCGCACCAGTTGCACGTGCCTCAAGTCCGGGGCATGACTGCTGCCGCCGGCAAGCGCCAAGGCTTCTTCGACGGTTAACTGGTTACGTCCGTCGAGCACATAGCCGCCGGAGCGCTGCACGTTGCCCACGACATAGACAATGCCCGCGCGCGGAACCAGAATCGAATCGCCGGGGAAGATCTGAATGTCGGGGATGACTGGTTTGAGGGCTTCGGGATTGTAATCCACCGTGAGGGGATGCGCGGGGTCGTCTTTGCGCGTGATGATGACCTTCGACGCAGCGGCTTGCGAGACGCCTCCGGCAGCGACGACCACATCCTGCAGCTTGCGAACGCCCAGGGCCGGATACACTCCGGGAGCTCTCACTTCCCCGCTTATCGTGATGCCCTGCGACGCATATTCGGCGATGAAAACGGTAGCGCGGGCGCCGGCTTCAGAGAGAATCTGGTTCTCGACATAGGTCTTGTCGATCAGCGATCCCGCCTCATCGGCCGTGAGACCGGCCACGTGCAGGTGACCGACCAGCAAGAGCGTAACGTCGCCGTTTTGATCGACGCGATAGTTGCCGGACAGATCCGAATCCTCAAAGATAGTGACTTGAATCAGATCGCCCGCGCCGATCCTCAGGGGCGGCGCGGCGGTGACGGCGCCGCCATTCGCCTGCTGGGCGAAAACCGCCGTAACCATAAGGCACCAGACGGAGACGGCCAGCGCCAGTTTCTTCGCCATGTTATTCTCCCTTCTCCTCATCTTCGTATCCGTAGGCGCGAGTCGAAGACATAGCACTCTGCCGGTAGCCATATCCATACCAATAGTCCTTGGCATACATGCCGTAGCGGTAGGTGTAGAAGTTCTCGAGGCGCAGATCCACGTCGTTGACGACCACGCCGGCCACGGGCGCATTGACGCGCCACAAAAGATCGCGCGCGCGGATCAGAGCGCGCTTGCGCGTGATGCCTGCGCGCGCGACCAGGACGACGGCGTCGGAGCGCACAGCCAGAGCCTGCGTGTCGGAAACGGCGAGCAGGGGCGCGGTATCGACCACCACCCTGTCAAATTGCTGCGCCCACTCGCGCATCTGCTCTTCCATGCGGTGCGAGGAAAGCATCTCCGCCGGATTGGGCGGCCGTGGACCGGTGGGCAAAACGTGCAGAGTCGGCAGTTCCTCGATGGGATCGGGCAGCTCCAGGGTCTCTCCCGGATGCGAAAGCACCGTGGACAGTCCGAGTCCCTGATGGGGCAGCCCGAACACGTGATAGAGGCTTCCGCGGCGCAGATCCGCATCCACCAGCAGCACGCGTTCGCCACGTTGCGCCAGCACAATCGCCAGATTGAGCGCCGTCGTGGTCTTGCCCTCGGACGGGAATGAGCTCGTGACCACAATGACGCGCGGCGGATTATCGATGGACGAAAGCAACAGCGCGCTGCGCATGCTGCGGTAGGCTTCGGCGCCGTTCGACTTCGGGTCCCACAGGGCAATGAGCTGCTGCATCCCCTGCTGCGATCCGTTTCCGGCCTTGTCTTTTTCGCCATTCTTCACGTAAGCCAGATGCGGGATCGCCGCCAAAGACGGCAGCATGGAGGCACTTTCGACTTCCTCCGAGGTGCGCAGCCGGTCGTCGATGGATTCGAAGACAAAGGCCAGAACGCATCCGATGACCAATCCGGCGAGCAAGCCCAGCAGCGAGGTTTTGCTTCTTCGCGGCGAGATCGGCGCCAGCGGAACCTCGGCGCGGTCGATGACCGTAATGTTGGCGGCGGCCATGCCCGCGTTAATGGTTGCTTCCTTCAGGTTCGTCTGCAGCGTATCGTAGAGAGTGCGGGTCAACTCGGCCTGGTGGCGAAGCATGGCGTACTGCGCCACGCCCTCGTTGAGCTGATACGCCGCATCTTCCTGCTCTGTCAGGCGGCCCTTCAGATCGTCTTCCAGTTGCAGCGCGGCCTGATATTCGTCCTCGACCTGACGCCGCGCCAGTTCCACTTCCTTGTCGATCTGCGCCTGAACGTTTGTAATCTGAAAATCGAGCTGCTGCATGGCGGGATGCTTGGGCCCGAACCTGGTGGCCATTTGCGTGCGCTGATTCTTGAGATCGGTAAGTTGCGAGTAGAGCGTGGCAAGCGCCGGGTCGTCGCTCGTCAGGGCCATCATGTCCGGCTTCATGGCATTGAAGTCGCGCATGCGCGCTTCTTTCACGATGCGGTCGGCTTCGGCGTCGTCCAGTTCCCCGCTCACCTTTTCCAGGGTTTGTACGGTAAGATTCGAATTCTGATCCGTGCCCACGATGTTGTGCGCTCTTTGATAGTCGGCCAGTTGTTGCTGCGCGTCGGCAGCATCCTGCTTGAGATCGTTGATCTGCTTTTCCAGCCATTCGGAAACGTGCGCCGTGCGCTCGAAGCTGATCCTCAGGCCTTCGTCGGAATAGGTGTCAACCAGCCCATTCACGATGGCCGCAGCGAGCTGCGCGTCGGTTCCGTCGTAGCGAATGGCGAGGATCCGTGTGCCAGGAATGATCTGAATCGACAATCCGTTCTTCATCATGGCGACCATCTGGCGGCGTTCCTCGGGGGTAATGGGCTCCTCTTCCGCCGCGCCGCTTTTACCTTCTGTTTGGCGCAACCGGCTGATGAGGCCGATGCTCTGCGCTGCCTGGAAGAGCACGGAATCGCTCTGGATGACGGCGACTTCGGTCTGCAACGCAACCGTATCTTCCTCCTCCTGCAGTTCCATCGAGTTGCTGTTCAGCGAACTGGGCTTGATCTCGATGGCGGAAACGGTCTCGTATACCGCCGGCGTGCGATAGGCATGCCAGACCGCGAGAGCCGTGGCGAGGATGGTGACCACCAGGATGGTATAGCGGCGCTTGCTGAGCACGCGCCAAACGTCCATCAGGGAGCGTTCGCCCACACCGAGGATTTTCGACTGGCCGTCGGCTGCCCGGTCCGGTTGAGGCCCCGCCTGAGGTTCGAGAGACATAGAAACTCCTATCAGAAAACAGCGGAGCTAGCGGCGCTAGCAGAGTTAGCGGAGCTAGACCCGGTCCAAGGGGAAATCAGGGTCAAGGTTCAGTTTGCAGATTGCAGCGATCGTTCGTTGGTTGTCGATGCTTAGTGGTTGGCGATGAATCGCCGCCGAACCGGCGCGCCGTGGACAAAGCGGATGCCGAACTCTGTCTTGACTCCAGTGCGTCCCCCCACCGATTTTAGTTCGAGGTAAAGGCTGCACTGATTGCAGCCGCCGTCTTCTCCATGGAAAACCGCCGTGCGAAGCAGGATTCGGCGCGGGCTGCCATCGCGGCCTGTTCCGCTGCCGACAGGTTGAACCATCGTTCGAGCAGGCGCACCGTGCCTTCGAGCGTGTCTTCTTCGGCCATGCCCACGTGGTCGTTCTCGATCTCCGGCCAGACGTTGACCTGGCGGCTGAGAAGCACCGGCCGGCCGGCACGAAGAGCTTCGGCAACTGAAACGCCGAAGTTCTCCTGGTGCGAAGGCAGCACCAGGGCGTCGCAAGCCCGCAGCGCGCCACATTTAACGTCGCTGCCGATCAACCCCGGCCAATGCACCCGGCCCGCGATGCCGAGCTCGCGGGCGCGGGCTTCAAGTTTGGCCTGCATGCCCACCTGGTCCGGTCCGGCCATGACAAGATTCACTTGAGGCGCCGAGTCTCTAACGCGCGCGAAAGCCTCGATCAGCAGGTCGCAACCTTTCTTCTCGTGCATGCGCGCCAAAAACAAGAGGAAGCGGCGGTCCCGCAACGCGGGCAATGCGCGATAGAAGGACTCGATTTGCCCGGCGCAATCTCCGTCTTCTTCCCCGGCGATTCCCAGAGGCGCCACCACGCTGTTCCAGTGGTTGGGCCGGAAGCTGGTCTTGGCCAGATCGCATTCGGTCCGGGTGGTGAAAAAAACCGCCGCGGCATCGCGAAGTACGGCATGTTGTACGGGCCAGTAAAGAAGCTTCTTTGCATGTTTGAGCGGATACTGGCGGTTGAACCATGGATCGAGCGCGCCGTGAACAAAGACGCCGTAGGGCTTGCGCGCGCGGCGCGCCGCGGAACGGAGCGCGGAGCCGGGAAAGGTCCAAGCGCCGTGCATCACCATGCCGTCGAACTGCGCGGCATTTGCCCGTAGCCATCGCCACAGGCGCGGCGAAAACGCGAATCTTCCCAGAAAAGACTGGCCGAGAGCATGCACCGTGCAATCGATGCCGCTCAGAAATTCCGCGTCCGGGCTGTCGAGGCAGACCGCCTCAACCTCTGCGCCCGCGGCGCGCGAGGCTTTCACCAGTTGCCGCACTGCCTGCGGCGGGCCGCCTGTAGCCGGCGAAAAACTGTCGATCACATGCAGAATGCGCATCGGTCTTTCGCGGAAAGCGGAACCTTATTCGGGAACAGAGAGCTCGGCGTAGGCTTCGAAGAGCGCCTCGGGGCTGGAGCCGTCGCCGGAGAAAAGCCGATGCAGCGTGCGGTGGCTGAGAATGATGGCCACCAGCGAGAGCACAAGCGATTTGCCGTTGGCGCAGCGCAGTTCGCCCCTGCTGACCCACGGCTCCAGATAGCGCGCAATCACCTCCACCAGTTCTCCCAGATGCTTGCGCAACAACGGATCGATGTCCTCGCCCATTTCGAGCGAGCAATACTGCATTAGGCGCAGCAAATCCTGGCGGTTCGCGAGCGTGGCCATAATCAATTCAATGGTCCGCGTCACCGCCGTCTTTGCGTCCTGGGCCTCGGCAATGTGGGACAGCAAATCGCCGCGCAGCTTCACTTGTTGCAGTTCCGCGTCGAGCACCGCAACATACAAATCGCGCTTGCGGGGATAGTGGCGATAGATGGTTACCTCGTTCACTCCCGCACTGGTGGCAATATCGCGAGTGCTCACGCCGTTATAGCCGAAGTTCGCAAACATTCCGGCCGCGCTGGCCAGAATGCGCGCTTCAGCATTGCTCTTTGCAAGGTTTTGAGTTTTTGGCATGGGAATCTCAGCTATCCCGCTGCAGCCACACTGCCGCAGCCCTGGAGAATGGAACTTGAAATAGAGAAGCCCGAGGGAATGGATTGGTTGGTAGTTTCGGGATTAGATGCGGCGCGGCTCGATCTTTGAGCGTGCTTAGCTCTGGCGCGACGCTGGTTTATTGCAGGTTTGCTCTGCGCGACATTTCAGGAAGTGAGAGCGGTTCCAGATCTTCGAGGGCCACTTCTACGGCATAGCTTTGCATGATGTGTTCGAGGGTCAGAACCACGCGAAGGCCGTTCTTGTTGCGCACTACGATGCCTTCAAAACCAGATAAAGCGCCGGAGCGAATGCGCACGCGCTGGCCGGCCGTCAGCAGAGGATGGGGCCGGGCCAGCCGCTCGGCCAATGCGGTCCGCAGCGCATCGATGGTTGCATCGGGCAGCCATGCAGGCTCGCCACCCGTTCCGCCCACCACCGACAACGCGCCGGGGACGCCCAGCACGCGGGCGCGTTCGCTGCGGGATATATGGACGAACAGGTACCCAGGAAAGAGCGGCAAATCCAGAGTGACCTTCAATCCATTGGCCCATTTGCGTTGCGCTTTGTAGAGCGGAAGGAAGAACTCGACCTCTCGCTGGCCCAAATGCTTGGCTACGTGCTTTTCATGCCGCGATGCCGTGTACAAGGCAAACCACCGGCTTGACTGCGCTCGATCGGCAACAAGCGCGGGAGGTGCGACGGAGATTGGGGAATTTTCGGTTTGTTGCATAGCTTCGCCATCCTCACTTAGGTGAGGGAATTTCCACAACCGGTTCCACAGGACAGTTCACGCTACGCATGCGCCGCGCAAGGTCCATAAGTCGTACGCAAGAGGAGACGCTATCAAAGGAACGGTCTGTCAAGGATGAAAGGAACTGCTTTCACCTGATTTTCATGCTTCCTTCGAAACGGGCCGGGGGAAATCTCGTGTGATTTCACTATATCAGGCAGTGACTCGGGCGCAATGGCGAATTCACGGGGTGTCCCATGCCGCTACATTACAAATGACAGTGGTTGCATGCTTACTTTGGTGCTATCGTCGCGCTTTGGATGCGGGCTTCGGGGCTTTTCCGGCGGCCGGCGACCCGTGGGATGGGTTACTTCTGCGGCATGTTCTGGATCTGGCCGGCTACAAAGTCGTGCACGTACATCAGGCTGGTGGCTTCGGAGACGGTTTCAGGGCTCTGCTCGCCCTGGGCGTGAATCAGCAAAACAGGGCGGGGATCCCACTTTCCGCCATCGGAAACCCGCTCGTCTTCCGCGCTCCAGCCGGGTAGCGGCCGCCACATGGCCGTGCGCCAGGAGTGATCGCCCTGGACGATCAATGTGGTTGCCCCCCAGCGCGGTTGTGCCTCAAGGATTCGAAGCATCTTCCCCAGCAGACGATCGGAATAGTCGAGCCCATCGAGGTAGGAGCCGCCAGTGGCAAACGTTCCGGTGCTTCGATCCCAGAAAGCCAGCGGATGCGGCGCGGGAATGTGCAGGAAAATCAGATCGGCGTGGCTGGTTTCGAGCGTGGCGAGCGCATGACGGCTCAAGTCCTTCACAGAAGCGATGTGGCCTTCCGCTTCCCACTCCGCATCGTCCTTCCATGCGCGGCGCGGCCACACAAACTGCTCCACCAGCATGCGCAGAGGGAACCAGACGTTCTCTCCAAAACTCGCGCCCTCCCACATAGGCCCGCGGTCCTGCGTATCCTCGTTGTTCCAATAGCAATCGGTGGCCACGCTTTTGAAGAGGGGGCAATAGGCCAGGTACCATCCTACGATCGAGGTCGTGACCCCGCGCTGCTTGGCCTGGCCGATGAGCGAAGCGTTGACGTCAAATTGCTGCCAGTGGGGCGAGTTCTCAAGCTCGACCAGGTAACGATTGTCGTTGGTGAAGACCACGTCGGTGACAACGCGGCCCAGCATCAGGCTCGGCACCGCGCGGGTGGTGCGGAAGGCGATGGGCGTCATATCGGTGTAGAGCGTGCTCTCGCTGCGCAAGCGGTCGAGATTGGGAAGCTGGAGCGACGGGTCGCGGGTTTCGAACGTGGGCTTGTACGCGAGTTCGTCAAACAGAATCCAGACCAGGCGGGGCTTGGTGGCCGGCTGCGCTGCGATCGGACTGGAAAATGCTTGCGGCCCCGGACGCCAAAGGGCGGCGCGTACCAGTTGCCAGCTCATCACCAGCGCAAAGATGGCAAACCCCGTCAGCACGGCGCTGCCGATATTGCGGAGACGGTTGGCAATCCGGGGCCAGCGCAGGATCATAACCAGCAGCGCGGAGATCCAGAGCAGGCTGGCGACGATGACTGCAAAATTCGGAACGTCGAAGGGAAAGACGTTGAGATTGCGCACCAGCAGAAAGACGGGCAACGCGGCCATCAGCACCCAGCGGATGGTGGGCCACGCCTTCAGCTTGCGCGCGAGCGCCATGAGGCCACCGAAAACCAGAGCGACGATCGCGAAATCCACGAGATGCGCCAGCGCAATGAGCGTAAGAGGCGACGGATAGCGCATGCGCGTATCGCCGGCCGCGGAGGTGAGATCGATGTAGTTGGGCAGCAGCAGAATGGAGGCAAATCCCCAAGCCTGCGCGATGCGCTTGATCATGCAGTGCCCGCTTCCTGCTTAGCGGGGTTATCTGCCAGCGCGGGGCGTGAAGGCTCGCCGATCCGTTTGAAGAGCAGAAGAATGCGCTGATTGCCCAGTTCGCAGCGATCGGTAATGGCAAAAGCCGGCGCGAAGGCCTGCTTTAGATCGTCCTCGGTTAAATGCCCGTAAAGCTCATCGCGTCCCCGCAGCCACTCCTGATACATGGGATCGGCAGGCGGTACCCACTCCACCACCAGCCATCGCCGCGTGAGGCTTGCTGCAAGGTCGCCGATGAGCGCAAGAGGCGCCTGCTCGCGGAGGATCAGATGATGAATGACGGCCAGCATAAGCACCAGGTCAAATTTCCCCTGGAGCCGATCGAGCAACGAGAGATGTTCGCGATTTTGCCAGCCCGCCGCAGGCGTAGGCCGGGCGATGTTGGAGACCAGGGCGGCGATCGAGAGCTTCTCTCGCGCCGCCATCTGCCACAGGGCATCCACAGCGGCAGCATCGCTGTCGAGCGCGACGATGTCTGCTCCGGCCTCGGCAGCCACGCGCGAGTAGGTTCCTGTGTTAGCGCCAATGTCGAGCACACGCGCCGGACGGCAACGATCAAGCGTTGCCTGCACAAATTGCCGTTTCCGCTCGACGTCAGCGGGTTGATAGTGACTGGCCAGTTGCGCGTAATCGCTCCACTGGCTGCGTTTCGACGTACCGGCCGCATGGCGAATTTGCTTGCCAAGACGCGCGATGCGCTTTTGCAGGATATGCTCGGCGAGTTCGGGGTCCCTGGCTGCCGGCAGCTTCTTCGCGCGTTGTCCTTTTGTGCCGGTGCGCTCAAAGAATGTGGCCAGTGTGACGACATCGAGCCATGCAGGGTTCAGCCGTTGCCGGAGCGGTAAGGCATTGTAGATCGCGCGCGGCTCGTAGCCGTCGCGCGCGAACAGCGTTGCCTGGAGCGGCCAGTCCAGATACTTTGCCGCCACCAGCGGCAGCAAAAACGTGCGCACGAACTGCCCGTATGCAAGCCACACCGCGGACCGCAAATCGCGGCGCTCGAACGACAGCACGTCGACCAGAACGGGCCGCGGACCGACGAAGAGCACATTCAAAGGCGTCGCGTCTTTCAGTGTCCACCCCGCGGCGATTGCCTGGGCGGCAACGCGCAAGGTAAGCTCCGCCGCGGCGCGCCACTGCGCCGTGCTCCACTCCCATGGGTAGCTGATGGGATCGACGAGCGGGTGGCTCAGCCACAACCCGCCTGAAGCGACGATTGGATGATCGTCTGAACTCGCGATTTTGCTTGGAATCAGATCCCCGGACTGCTCGAGGGTTTTGCGCAGAGGCGAAGCCAGGAATTCGAGCGTTTCTTCCCGCGCCGAAGGGCGAATCTGCCTGAGGGCGCAACCGTCAGCCAGCCAGAGCTGTCCGGCCGGATCGCGGAAGGTCGGTTCCAGCCGCGAATCGACGACGGCATGCCGGGCAGGCCGCGAAAGAACGTCGAGCAGGTTGTTCACGACGAACGCGAATCCTCACAGCTTGCGATGCTCGCGTCCCGATTGTGGCTTTCCGGCGCAGGTTCCGCGCGATGGAAAAACCCATAAACTTTGCGCCGCAGATACCAGCCCGCTGCGATCAGGGCCGATCCTGCTGCTTGCAGGGCAAGCAGCCCAGTGCCCGGATCGGTGTATGCGTACAAGGGGCGCTCCGCCAAAATCAGTGCGCCCACGAACATAAGGAGAAGGGGAAGGATTCGCAGAAGTTTCATAGGGCCTCGATCAACCTCAACTAAGTGGGTAAGCTGCCGCACGCGATGGACGGCTTACAAAGCGGAAGCCCGGCATGGACGGGAAACACCCGCAGTAGGTTAGACGACAATCCCGCCGCTTAAGTTGAGTCTCCGGGACACATCGCAATGAGAAAGTTCTCGCGCGCACGGAGGCCGCGGAACTTCCTGGCACATTTCGGTTGTAGATCGATCGAGGAAGTGGGACGATGGCGCAGAAAGAAGAACCCCGGCCAAAGGCCGGGGTTCCGGTTGAGAGAACGAGAGAGATGGGTCACATGGCGGCAACGAACTCGGGAACCATCCCGGCTGCGTGATTCTGCAGTAGCTGCGTCATGCGGGCAGCCATGCCCGTGTACATGGCGGCGGCCCGATAGGCATTGACGCGCACGCCTTCGCTGGCCTGCGTAAATGCATATTGAGCAAGGGCCGACAGGACGCAGACGCGGATCTGCATGGCGTCGCTGTGCAGCGTCTCGATGAGCAGCCGATCGACACCTTCGCAGTTCTTCGCCGCGAAATCCGCCATCTCCAGCATGACCCGCGCATTCTGGTACATGACCCACAGGCCGCGGGGACCGTTCATGCGCTGCCAGACATCTTCAGGCGTGGCGCTCAAACCCTCTTTCCAGAGGAACTGATCGCTCAATTCCCGGGCGCTCCATTCCGAGTGCAGGCGAGCCATCAAAGTTTCCCATGAGAGGGCATTGCGGTGTTGCACGCTCTTGCGCCATCGCACCAGGTAGATCGCGATGGCCACCACTGCCGCGATTTGGAGTTCGGTAAGGATCATCAAAGTGATCTCCACAGGGGGAGTTTGGGGTAACCTACTTCCGGTAACCTCGCCGGAGCACTTTTGAGTTCATACAACGTTGTACCAGAATTATCGACATTTGCAAGCCCGAAATCAGGGGTTCTCTGCGCCTTTAGCGGTAGATTACCAATGTGGAAAATCTGGAGGAAACCGAGCGACGCTGGCCGCAGAATTTTTTGTTGGGCAGATGAAGTCATGTAACGTATTTATTTTGTTATATATGAAGGTTCATTCGGCGCACCTTTCATTTTGCGGCAGGAGGCGGGCACGCGCTGCAGGCGGTCAAAGATGAGGCTGGTACCCAGGGAAAACTCGATACTTTAGTAATACCGAGCTTGCATCGCGCCCTACCCTAGGCTGCTTGAGAGTCCATGATATTACTAAAGTACTGTCGAGCGGCGCGGAGAAAAGCCGCTCGGGCGACGCCGAGAAGCCGGGCCTGCGCTTGAGGTTGGGCGTTCCCGCTAACCTGCGGCCCCCTACAATGAAAAGAGAGAAACGATCCCCGATCGAGGAGCAGACTTCGCTTGATCCAACGCACATTCAGCATCGTCAAGCCGGACGCGGTCCGCGCCAACACAACGGGCGCCATTCTGGCCGAAATCGACAAGGCGGGCTTCCGCATTATCGCCATCAAGAAGGCAGCCATCACCAAGCGCGAGGCCGAAGGCTTCTATGCCGTACACCGCAGCAAGCCATTCTTCAACGACCTGACGGATTTCATGGCGTCGGGACCGATGGTGCTGATGGTTCTTGAAAAGGAAAACGCCATCGCCGATCTGCGCAAGCTGATGGGCGCGACCAATCCCACC
>JBAWFY010000042.1:0-2913 GCA_049592335.1 Occallatibacter sp. | reverse complement strand
GTTCAGCGCCACGCGAAACGGTCCGACGGGAAATCCATTTTCCGCGAGCCACGGTTTCTGCAGCGTCTTGTCCTGAATGATGCGGACCGGCTCGACGCCGGGACGCAGCGGCGCCAGACTATCGACGACGCGCAATGCATCCACGCCAATCTGTTCGATCTCAAGCGTCACAGCGTCGGCGCCCGTTGCCAACCGCCGCGCCGCCTCCACATCGTCCCAGCGGCCGACGATGGTTTCATTGACGACAAAGCTCGCGGGGCATGCAGCTTCGGGGTCCATCACGCGCACGCGATAGCCCATGGTGCGCGCAGCCATGGCCGTCATGCGGCCCAGTTGGCCACCGCCGAGGATAGCGATCAATCCACCCGGCCCGATTGTTTCAGGTTTTGAAGTGGAGACGCCGGTCACTTCGACGGTTCCTCGCCTAAAGTCTGGTCGAGCGCTTCCTGAGTGCGCGCCGCGCGCCATGCGGACAGCCGTTCGTAGAGAGCGGCGTCAGTCGCGGCCAGAATCTCCGCGGCCAGCAGTGCAGCGTTGGCCGCGCCCGCTTTGCCGATCGCCAATGTGCCGACGGGAACGCCTCTTGGCATCTGCACAATGGAGAGCAGGGAATCGAGGCCGTTCAACTGCGTTGCAGGAACAGGAACACCCAACACGGGAACGAGGGTCTTCGACGCCAGCATGCCGGGCAGGTGCGCCGCGCCGCCTGCTCCGGCGATAATCGCGCGCAGGCCGCGATCGCGCGCCGTCTCCGCGTACCTGAAAAGCCAATCGGGCGTGCGGTGCGCGCTCACAATGCGCGTTTCGTGGGGAATGTCCAGTGTGCGCAGGATCTCCACGGCCGCCGAGAGCGTTTCATAGTCGCTCTTGCTGCCCATCACCACGCCGACCACAGGTTTCTGGCTCATGAATCTATTATATGAACGGCCAATTGGGCATGGCGCAAATTGCGCCAAAGGCGCGGTTCGCCCAGGTCAATGCCGGCGCCATGCCTCCATGGCAACCTCAACCACGGCGAACAGCACGCTCACTGCCGCGAGAAATCCCTTGGCACGCTGCCAGTTCTGCTCATGGCGCTCCATGCGGCGCTCAAGGTCGGCAAGGCGTCCGCCGTTGCCATCGCCCATCAGGCCGGCCATCTGCGACTTCAATACACTCAAGTCGCTGATGACCTGGGCTTCGAATTCATTCATCATGCGCATTGGTACTCCGTGCAGGTTTCAGGTGTCAGGGTTCAACAGAGCCGTAGCCCTGCGTCGATTTCCTTACCTGGCGCCTGACACCTTTTCAACCTCAGCTGCTCAGCGGCAAGTTGATAAACAACGCCGCCGAAAACTCCGAATAGTTGGGCGGGGTTGAGCCGTCGTACATCCGGATATAAAATCGATCGCTCGCGGAGACGCGCGAGAAGGTCAGGTTTTGCGCCGAACTGCGCGCAACCAGCGTCGGATCCTGGCCAGGCTGAAACGCGTAGTCGCGCAGCCGAATCTCAAAGCCACCGCCGGTGGGCGGAGTGACGCCGGTATTCACCGTCACCGTGCTGCCGTTCAGCGCCGTCACGGTGAGATTGTTCAGATTGTTCAGCACCGTTTGATTCGCCGTCGCCGGCAGCCATGCATTGACGGGAACCGCGCCGCTGGTTTTAATGGCCAGGTCGTCCGCCCAGTCGTTGGCGAAGGCGATCTCGTAGTTCACGAGGTCGGGGTAGCTTGGACTGTAATTCACCTTCACCGTGCGCACCACAACCTGTGCGTTGAGATTTGTCGAAGGCGCGTTCAGAGCCAGCGCATCGCCGGGCCAGACGTCGCTCGCAAAGCTTGAGCGATTGCCGTTGTAGGTGCCGCTCCACAGCGCGCTCACACTGGCTGCGGCCTGCGCCATCACCTGCGCGGCGTTGCGGCAATCCGCGGAGCTGCGCGCCGGAGGCGCAGTCACCGAGCCGATCCATGCGGCTACCCACGGAGAACCTGCCTGCTCGAGGGCCTGCTGGCTCGCGGTGTTCACTACGCGGCCCACGGCGCGCTCTACCGTGCGGTAATTCACCGCGATCTGTTCGCCTGCGGCCGGCGTGCAGCCCGTATAGAAGACCACCTTGCCGGCATCGCCCGTGCGCACGAGGTGACACTCCGCCGCCGCCTCCGTGGAACCGATGCGCCGCGTGTAAGGCGAACCGCTGGCCGGAGTGCTGACCACCCATCCAGACCCAAGATTTGTCAGATTGATGGCCCTCATTGTGCCCATCAGGCTGATGCTGCTCACGGGGATCAAATAGCAGGGCGCAGCCAAGTTCGCGATGGAGCCGCTGTAGATCGTCACCGGCGTTGCGCCCACGCCGTTCACAAACTCCTGCACTTCCATCTGGATATTGGCTGGAGCCACGAGCCAATCGCCGCCTGCGCCGATCAGGCCGCTATCTCCGTAGGAGTAGTACATCGCTCCCACGCGATAGCTTTCCGGGCAGTGAATGCGCAGGCGCAGCGTATATTCATTTGCCGGGTTCATCGTGAAGGTGGCGCCGGCCGCCGTACCCATGACGATTGGCTGCAGCGTTACGTTTCCCGTGCCCGCCGTGGCCAGGATTCCCGCAGCGCAGTCGGACGTCATCTGACCACCGTTGAAGAACCCTCCCAGGATGCCCGCGCTGTTCACCGCGAGCGTCACGCCGACAAGTTCGAGCAGCAGCGTCCCGCCCATCTCAATGGGATTGAGCCATGTGAACGTGGTTTGCCCTTCGTAGCCGTTGCCGCCGTTCATGGTGAGCCCGTTGGCTCCGAGGCCAAAGTAATTCCCTCCCAGCGGGCACCAGCGCGTCACATTGATTTCCGGTTCGTTGAAGAGCTCGCTGATGATCGTGTGTTGCGCTGCAGGCGGCGTGTACGGGTACTCGGATAGATAGAATTCCGTCGTCACGCC
>JBAWFY010000041.1:0-4962 GCA_049592335.1 Occallatibacter sp. | reverse complement strand
GCCCATGACGATGAGGCTGGCCTGGATCGTGTCTGCTTTGTGAATGATCTGTTCCGCAGGATGGCCCAGGACAACGTCGGTTTCTAGTTCAATGTCCTTTTGCTTGGCTCGTTCACGCAACGAGATAAAACACTTCTCATAGCGCTCTTGCCCGTCTTCAAGCACGGCGTGGAACTCCGCGCTCTCGGCTGGTTCAGGCGGCCGAATGACCGAGATGACGAAGAGCTTGGCTTTCATATCGCCAGCCATCGACAGGGCCACATCCAGAGCGTGCTCCGCGTGCGGGGACGCGTCGAACGCAACCAGGATTCTTTGAATTCCAACAAAGACCGGACTTCCCATAGTGATCACCTAACTTTCTTCAGCGGGAACTGGCCGCAAAATTTCCTTCTCTGCTTTCTTGTCTGCTTGTTTGCGGGGAAGCAAATGGTGAGGAAGAAAGAACGAGTTCGCAATCATTGTGGGTATGACTGCGCTGGCGATCACCGTGCCCACGATGTAGGAATACTGCCCTTGCGTGATGATCTGATGGTTGAGACCGAAAAGCGCTGAGATGGTTCCGAAGGTGAGGCCGGTTGACATCATCAGCGTGTAGTAAGCTCCGGCCTTGCCGTCGTACTTGTGAATCCTGACCGCCGGATACACAGCGACCGCCTTAAACAGGGACTTGGCCCCAAACAGGACGAGAAGTGTGAGGGGCGCAGCCATCAACGCCGGCACGGATACGAACGATCCGGCACGAATGAAGTAGAACGGCGTGAGCAATCCGAAAGTGAGCGTGCGCAGACGGCGAATGAGCGAATGGTCTTTTCCGACCGTTCCGGCCAGCACCATGCCGATCATGTAAGCGGGCAGCACGGGTTCACTGCCGGCCCAGAGGGCGAGTCCGCCCATGGCGAAGAGAAAGAAGAGAAGGTACTTGGCTTCGAGTTCGGAGACGCGGCCGCCGTATTTCTTGAAGAACCGCGGCGTGAGAAAGGGCAGGACAATAAAGACAACGATCGAAACCACAACAAAGATCAGCGTCTTGATGGTGAAGGGAGAAAAGATCAGTCCCAGAGCAATCACGGTTCCGAGATCGTTGATGAAGCAGGCCGCGAGAATTGCCTTCCCGTACTCCGTAACGTTGAAACCAAGCTCCAGCATCACTGCATAGACAACGGCGACGGACGTTGTTGAAAGCGCGACGCCGCACAGCCAACTTGGCATGATCGCCCAATGCAGCACGTAACGCGCAATCGCAGCGCAGCCGAGAAAGGGACCGAAGAACCCGGCGAGGCCAATGACCGACGCTTCACGCCACTTGGTTTTGAAGATGGCAGGATCGAGTTCTGCGCCGGCGAGGAAGGTCAAGACGATCGCGCCTGTGCCGGCCAGAAATGTGATCCATTGCGTGTTGCTGGCCAATCCTCCCTGAGCTAGGAAAACGCCGATGACCAGTTGCGCCACCGTCCCCACCACAATCTCAGAAAGCGCCGTCGAGACCTTGAACCAGATCGCGAGCAGCGTCGCCGTCAACGCAAGACCCACCCAGAGCGCACAAAGAGCCCAAGTGTTCGTCATCAATACGAACTCCTAGATTGTCATTCAGGGAACTCGGCCGGGACATGGCTCCGCAACAGGATTCCCTGTCAGGAGTCATCATCTGTCCGGCCTATAGGATGGACAGCGGTTAAAGGTGAACTCCCTCACCTCAACATTGCTTGAATCGTAGGATCACAGGTGGCGAATGTCAAGTGACCGCAGATACATAAGATGACGAGGCGAACTGGTTGCCGCTTTGTTTAGGCAGACACCAGTCGAATGCCTTAGACGTTGGCGAGGCCAGCGGGGCTTCCAGTTCGAGCCAGCCTTCTATCGGTGTGATCTCCGCAGCCAGATTGGGCGCGAGCGTGGCTGCGCCACCGTTGATGTTCCAGTTCGTGGCTGCTCCAACCTCAAGAATGGCCACGGGCTCCTCAGGCTCCTTAGCTGTCTGGGCTTGTGGTCGATTGACGGGCTGTTTTCCAATAGAGGCTTGCCCGGAAGCAGGCATACACAAGAAAAGAAGTGAGGATGCTGCAACGAAAATGAACGCGCGTGTGACGACATCCGATGATTCAAAGCGCTGCATGCTCAAGCCTTAACACCAGTCAACGCGGCTTCCGTGCTGACACCTGTACTCTTCCGCCTTGGTGCAAGCAGACGAGTGGAATTCAAGATGAACGTCAGCTCCGACGCAACGTGAATAAACGCAGCGAGCAAAGGATTGAGGAAACCGGAGGCGGCCAGACCAATCCCGATCGTATCCACGATGAGAGTGCCGTAGAAATTCTCGAGAATTACACGACGGCAGTTGCGCGCAATACGGACCGTCTCGACAAACTTCATCAGGTCGTTGCCGATGAGAACTACGTCGGCGCTCTCCCGCGCGACATCGGTTCCTGCGCCCATGGCAACTCCTACCGTCGCTTCGCTCAGCGCTGGAGCATCATTAATCCCGTCCCCCAGCATCGCCACCACTTCTCCGCTCCGCGTCTTCGCAGCGATTTCAGCTGTCTTCTGGTCTGGCAGCAGGTCGGAGTGGAAATGAAAGATGCCGAGTTCATTTGCAACGGCCTCGGCGGCAGCGCTTGTGTCCCCAGTCAGTAGAATGACGCGAATCTTCATGCCTTCAAGAGCGCGTACCGCGGCGGCAGAACCTGCTCGAATCTTGTCGTCGACTGAGATGAAGCCCGCATATTTTGCGTTGCGCGCGACATGCACCCTCGTCCCGCTCGTCTCGCGATAACGAGGCACTACGATCCCCGCAGCTTCAAGGAAATTGCGATTGCCGGCTATAATCGGCTCGCCGGCAACCACGGCCGATATGCCTCGCCCGACTTCATAGTGGAAAGAGGTCGGTTCTATGGTTGCAATGCCGCGCTCATTGGCATAGCGGACGATCGCTTTTCCTAACGGGTGTTCAGATCCGCGTTCGGCGCTTGCCGCTGCGGTGATCAGTTCCTCGACGCCACCTCCCTGGACCGGATGAACGTCTGTCACTGAGGGGGCGCCGAGCGTCAGCGTGCCTGTTTTGTCGAAGAAGACCGTGTCCAGTTGGCCGAGAGCCTCCAGGTAGACTCCACCCTTGATGATGGCGCCTTGTCTCGCCGCGCGTCCGATGGCGCCGAGGATGGCAAGCGGAGTACCGGCGGCGATTCCGCACGCGCCCGCCACAATAACGACCGAAATGGTCGATCTGATGTTGTGCGTAATCAGGAATGTGAGCACGGCGGCGCCGAGCGCAAAATAGACCAGGTAACCCGCGAGCCGGTCCGCCATCTTCTGAATCGGCGCACGAGAATGTTCCGCACGCTCGACAGCTTCGATGATCTTGCCAAATGTGGTTTCTTTTCCTAAACGTGCGGCCCGAACTTGCAATGTCCCCGCCTGGTTCATGGTGCCGGCGTAGACTTCGCTGCCGAACGATTTCTCGCTGGGTATCGGCTCGCCGGTGATGGCCGCTTGCTCCACAAATGAATGACCACTGACGACCTCGCCGTCAACGGGAATTCTGCTTCCCGGACGTATCAGCACGATTTCGCCTGGAGTAATACTCTGAGTTTCGACCTCCACGAAGTCCCCATTTCGAAGCACACTTGCCGTCTGTGGCAGGAAGTCGAGCATGTCCTGAATCGCGCGCCGGCCACGACCCACCGTGAGCCCTTCAAGGATTTCGGCCGCAAGGACGAACGCGGTGATGACCAAAGTGGTGAAGAACTCACCAATGGCCAGAGCGGACACGAGCGCAATGGTCATCGACAGTTCCATCGTCATCCGGCGTTCAACAATGTTCTCGAAAGCCTCTTTGAAGATCGGGTAACCGCCGATCAGTGTCGCCGCCAGCCCGATGACACTTACTCTATGAAAAGGCTCCCAAAGGTGAAACCAGACGGCCGCTGCCGCTATAGCCACAAACAGCACACGAAGCACCTCTACGAGCTCGAAGGCGTGCTCATGGTCATGTTCGTGATCGTGGCCTCCGTGATGCAGTTGTGGCGGGTGGTCCGAATGCAGCTCGTCCTCGTGGACGTGCGTCGCAGTTTCGTGAGTAGCGGCCATCGGATCTCCTGGCTTTTCAGTTGAAATAGCGCTTCACCACGGCAATGAGGTCGTCCGCCGCCGCCTGCTGCGCAGGGCGGGTTTTCTGCGCGGGGTCGAGCACGTGATAGCGCAAGTGGCCTTCGATCAACTCCGCCATCAATCCATTGAGAGCGCCGCGGCAGGACGCGACCAACTGCAGAATCTCCTCGCATTCGCCCTCGCCTTCAAGGGCACGTTCGATAGCCTCCACCTGGCCCCTGATGCGTCGGACGCGCGAGAGCGTCTTCGTTTTGTTTTTCGAGATGTGCGACAATGTCCTTCTCCTGTTTATAATATACTCCCCTATACTATAAGAAAGCGGGCAAGCAAGGAGCGAAACGATGCTGGAGACCAAACGCCTGGTGATCGGCCAGTTGATCGTGTGCAACGGCTGCTGCTGCGGGGCAACGCAAAAGGACCGCCCCAAGGTGCCGGTTGAGTGGCTGAAGGACGAGTGGCGAAAGCGCGGCCTGCTAAAGCGGTTTCAACTCACCGTAAGTGGTTGCGTCGGCCCGTGCGACGTTCCCAACGTCGTGGTGGTGAATTCAGAAGCGGGTTCGCAATGGCTGGGCAGCATTACGGATTTCGATCAATACCGCTCGCTGATTGAATGGGCCGCGCGCTCCGTTGATGCTGGACATCTGCTGGATCTGCCGCGCGAATTAAACGACCATCGATTGGAACCCTGGCGCTGAATCCCACGGTTCGCTCTTGACGGTTCATAACGAGGGTTGTGACGCCGCATTACGGCTTGCCGGGGATACAAGCCGCACAAGTGCCGTAAACGTAAAACTCGTGTCCGGATGCGCGAAAACCCTTGGGTAATTTTGGCCTGCTCTGTGCAGCGCATCCTTCGAG
>JBAWFY010000040.1:0-3400 GCA_049592335.1 Occallatibacter sp. | reverse complement strand
CAGCTCCACGCTCTCATCGATGGCGGCGTGAGTCGGGATGCGATCGAGGAATCGCAATTGAAATGCGCCAAGACGGAGTGCGATGAGGACTTCGGGATCGAGCTTTGCATTCGGCCGCTTGAGCAGCGGGCCAATCTGCGTGTCCAGCCAGATCTGCCAGCGAAGCACGCCGAGCACCAGGGCCGTCGTTAGATTGCGGTCGGCTGGGCCGAGCGCATTCACATCCTTGTCGCGGAGCAGATCGTCGGCGTGAGCATTGCCGCGCTCGACGGCTAACAGAATTCGGAAGGCGGCTTTGCGAGCGGGGGAGATGCGAGGCATGGCGCTCAACCCAGCCGCGCGTCTGCCGCGAGCGGGTTTCCGCGCAAAAACTCGGCGGCGTTGAGGCGCTTTTTGCCCTCGAGTTGCACTTCCTTGAGCTCCAGCCAGGTGTTTCCGGCGCAAGCGACGAAGAATTGATAGCTCTCAATGTGAACCGTGCCGGGAGCTGCGTCGCCCAGGCGCTGCGCTTCACTTTCATGCATCACGCTCATGCGGTGCACAATCAATTTTTTGCCATCAAGCGCGGTAAACGCGCCGGGCCAAGGCTGGAAACCGCGCCAGCGATTGTGCAATTCCGTTGCCGAACGCGCGGCAAAATCCATATGGCCGTCTTCGCGCTTGAGCAGCGGCGCGTAGGTTGCGCCTTCATGATTCTGCGGCTGCGGCTTGATGGATCCGTCAGCCAGGCCGGCCAACGTCTCGACGACTAAGGGCGCGCCTTCGCGGGCCAGTGCCGGAAACAACTCCGTTGAAGTTTGTTCGGGCCTAATCTCCATCGTCTTCTGCAGCAGAATCGGCCCGGTGTCGAGGCCTTCTTCAAGAAGCATCGTCGTGTTGCCGGTAAACGCATCGCCTATCGCGATAGCCCATTGAATCGGCGCCGCGCCGCGGTACTTCGGCAAGAGCGACGCGTGCAGATTGATGCAGCCCAGCCGAGGCAGCGCCAGCATCCACGGCGGAATGATGCGCCCGTATGCGACAACGACAATCGCGTCCGGCGCGATGGCTTGGAGCTGCGCTTGAAACTCTGCGTTATTGCGGATATTCTCCGGCTGCGTCACTGGAATTCCAGCGGCGAGGGCCGTCTGTTTCGCGGGCGGCGCAGTGAGTTGCTGCTCGCGGCCTACGGGGCGGTCGGGTTGCGAAACCGCAAGTGCGATTTGGTGTCCCGCGGCGAGGAGCGCTTCCAATGTGGGCACTGCGAACTGCGGCGTCCCGCAAAATACGAGCTTCAGGGGCTTGGCCGCAGTTGTCATCGCAGACTTACCATGTGCCTTCGCTCTGCAACTTGCGAATCTTGCGCAGATTCAGGCTGCGCTTGAGCGCGCTCATGCGGAAGATGAACAGCACGCCGTCAAGATGATCGATTTCATGTTGGAAGGCGCGCGCCAGCAGCTCTTCGCCGTCCAACTCGAACCATTTGCCCTTTTCGTCCTGCGCGCGAATGCGGACTTTTGCCGCGCGCACGACTTTCTCGCGAATGTCGGGAAAGCTCAGGCAGCCTTCCTCTTCGTATTGCCGGCCTTCGCTCAGAATCACTTCAGGATTGATGAGCACGAGCTTTTGCGCGGCATCCTTGCCCTGGCTGAGGTCGATGATGGTGACGCGTTTGGACACGCCTACCTGCGGCGCGGCGAGCCCAATGCCCTGCGATGCGTACATGGTCTCGAACATGTCGGAGACCAGCTTGCGCAGTTCGCCGTCGAAGTCGGTCACCGGCTCCCCGGGCTGCTCCAACACCGGCTCCGGATATTTCACAATCTTCAGAATCATCGGACCGTCAGAATCTCCGTATCTGTTCGATGTATCCATCGAAATTTCGTTTCAACTCCACCAGCGAGTCGCCGCCGAACTTTTCGTGGGCCAGGTTCGCCAACACAAGGGCCACCATGGCCTCGGCAACCACGCCCGCGGCAGGTACCACGCAAATGTCGCTGCGCTCGTAGCTTGCGGTTGTGGCTTCGCGCGTATCGAAGCGCACCGATTCGAGCGGCTGGCGCAGGGTCGAAATCGGCTTCAGATAGCCGCGCACCACGATGTCCTCGCCGTTTGAGACGCCGCCTTCGATTCCGCCCGCATTGTTGTGGGGGCGCGTGAAGCGCGTGGGCCGGCCGGGAGGATTTTCCGCTGCGTAATGAATGGGATCGTGAACCTTTGAGCCGAAAGCCGCCGCTGCTTCCACGCCGCGCCCGATCTCCACGGCCTTTACCGCCTGCAGGCTCATCACCGCCCAGGCAAGCTGGCCGTCCATGCGCTCGTCCCAATTGGTGTAGGAGCCGAGGCCTGCGGGAACGCCATGGGCCACCACTTCGAAGATGCCATTTACAGTGTCGTCGGCGCGCGTCGCAGCTTCCACTTCCTCTTTCATGCGCGCTTCCGTGGCGGGATCGACGCAGGAAAGCACCACTTCCTCCTTGCCGGCTAGCGCGGCGATCTCCTCCCACGCGGCGTCGCGATCCAGGCCCACGCGGCCTACGCGCACCACGTGGCTTGCCACCTCGATGCCGAGCTGGCGCAGCATCAGCTTGGCGAAGGCGCCAACGGCCACGCGAGAGGTGGTCTCGCGTGCCGAGGAGCGCTCGAGCACGTAGCGCGCGTCGGGAAAGTTGAACTTGAGAGCGCCGGCGAGATCCGCGTGCCCGGGCCGCGGCGAAGCTACGGCGCGGTGCTTCGCTGGGTCGCCGGTTTCTACCGGCAGCTTCTCCTGCCAGTTTTTCCAGTCGCGATTGACAATTTCGATGGCGACCGGCGAGCCGATGGTCTTGCCGTGGCGCACACCCGAGAGTACGTGCGCCTGATCGGTTTCGATCTTCATGCGGCCGCCGCGGCCGTAGCCCTGCTGCCGGCGCCACAACTCGCGATTCACAAATTCCAGATCGACGGGGACGCCGGCGGGAAGCCCGGAAACCAGCGCCATCAAGGCCTCGCCGTGGGATTCCCCTGCGGTGGAGAAGCGGATCATATAGATTCCATTGTAAATGTGAGCCGCGGCGGCGGCTACATTTTGGGTGCCTGCCGAACCTGCGACTCGCCTTCTATTCCCTGATCTGCAGTTTGTCCAGCACGGGGAAGAGCAGCACTGCGATCAGCGAGTTTCCCACCGCCCGGAACAACTCCGTCAGCCAGCTCCACTCGAGCTTGAGCCCCAGCACGAAATGATACGTAAAAAAGTAAATGACGCTTGAAAGCATCGAAAGCGAAAAGGTGAGCAGGAGGCGAACGAGGTGGTTTTCGACTTCAATGCGGACGCCGACAGAAGCGGCGAGGAAACCTACGATGGTTTTGGCGATGCCGTTGACGCCCAGGGGATGATTCGTAAGCGCATCTTCAAACAGCCCCAGCGCCGCGCCCATCGTGG
>JBAWFY010000039.1:0-2539 GCA_049592335.1 Occallatibacter sp. | reverse complement strand
TTGCTGAACGAGTCGACGACAAAGATTTCGTCCGAAACCCGCTGTGCGCTCGCAAGCGTAGCCCCAAGCGTATCCTCCGAATTGAACGACAAAAGGATAACGGCTGGCCGCATAACAATGATGGTAGCGCATGGCGACGCCACGAACGCGCCGCAATCTAGTCAGGAACCTACCCCGCGCCGCGCCTCTCGGAACGTCCCCGGAATTCAATGAAAGTCTTATTGGTAGGGAATTACGAGTTTGACGGCTCGATGAGCATGAAGATTTGGGCCGATCTGCTCGCGCGCGAACTTCGTACGGTTGGTATCGATACACAATTGATCGCGCCGCGGCCGATGCTCGGAAAACTGAAGCCCTCGGCACATGGGCTTGGCAAGTGGCTCGGTTACATCGATCGCTTTGTGTTCTTCCCTTTCTCGTTGCGCTCCGCGGCCGCCGGGGTTGACCTTGTGCATCTCTGCGATCACGGCGGGGCGATGTACGCGACTATGTTCAAGTCGAAGCCGGTCATCGTAACTTGTCATGACATGATCGCGGTGCGCGGTGCGCGAGGAGAATTGCCGGAACTGCACTCATCGCCTTTGGGAAAGTTTTTGCAGCGCTGGATCTGCCATGGGTTGCGAAGAGCCACGCGGGTGGCCTGCGTTTCCCGTGCAACATTGAACGATGTGCGCAGAATCCTTGGAGACGATGCGAATCTCTGCGTCGTTCTGAACGGCATGAATCACCCATTTCAGCCGCTTGCGTCCGGCGAAGTGGATCGCCGTCTGGAACAGTCGGGCGGAATTCACGCGCCCTTCGTTCTTCACGTAGGCTCCAACCTGGGCTACAAAAACCGTGAGGGAGTGCTGAGAGTGTTCGCTCAGGCATCGCGCGGCACGAATCTCCAGTTGGTAATTGCCGGCGAGCCGCTGGACCATAATCTATCCAGGTTGACGCGAGAGCTTCAGATTGAGGATCGCATCGCTCAATTCGAGAAGCCTGATGTCGCTGCGCTCGAAGCGCTTTACAATCGCGCCGTTTGTCTGCTCTTTCCATCGCATTACGAGGGCTTCGGATGGCCGCCCATCGAGGCGCAGGCATGCGGCTGCCCGGTCGTGGCCAGCGATATTCCTCCCTTCGCTGAGACGCTCGGACAATCGGCAATCCTCAAGCCTACAGAAGATGAGGCTGGCATGGCCGACGCGAGTCGGTCGCTTGTCTCTGACGAAAGTCTCCGCAGCCAACTCCGGCAGATGGGATTTGAGAACGTTCGAACAAGGTTTCAAACCGCGCGCATGATAGGCGAATACGCATCGCTTTATCGTGAACTTACACAGAATCCAGATGCTCTCGCGATGGGGATGGATCAGTTATGAACGTCTACCTTGCGGCATTGCGCGAGACCGATCAGACGGGGATCATCCAGGATCACGCATCGTTTTCAAAAAGCCACAAGATTGTATCCAGTCCACTCGCGGCCGAGCTTATCCTGATCCTCGGCGCATCTGCTCGCGAACCGCGGCAATTACTCGACCACGACATCTATAAGTCATATCCCAGCCGCTGCGTCATCTATACCGAAGAGGATGACTACCTTCCTCTTCTTCCCACGGTCCATACGAATGCCAAGATCGGCATCCATACCCGCATCGGCCGAGTATTCAACTACGCGCATATCTCCCGTAACGGCCGGCATCGGAATCCCTTTGTCGGCGAGACGACAGCGGCGGCGCCAATAGGATTGACGGCACAAAAGCAATACTTGTTCAGTTTTCTCGGCGGATCGACTTCCATCCTCAGAAAACGCCTCTTTAACCTGAACTTCGATCGCAACGACATACTGATTGAAAATACGTCAGCCTACTGGCACTGGGACAATTCGCAGCCTGACCGCGAAGCCAGGCAGCGTCGGTATGCCGAGGCGCTGGCGGCATCGCACTTTGGGCTCTGTCCGCGCGGCGCAGGCGCAGGCAGCAGCCGCTTTTTCGAAGTAATGGCAGCCGGCGTGGTCCCTGTTCTCTTATCCGATGCATACGCACTCACTCCAGGCCCCGCGTGGGACAAGTTTCTCATTCGCGTGCGCGAGCGGAATATAGCTAGACTTCCCGCGATCCTCGAGCCATACCGGGCAAGCGCTGCCGAACGCGGCCGATTGGCTCGTCAGGCCTTCGACGAGTACTTTGCCATCGATTGCGAATTTGACCGCATCGTCGACCTTGCCTCGCGGGCATTGCAGCATGCGCCGCCGGCCGAAGACTTGTTTCGCCGGCGCCAGATGGCAATGTTTCGCCAGTTTGAGCGCAAACGAAAGGCACGCACCGCTCTGCGGTCACTTGCATTGGGTGCGCTCAAAGCACTTCATCTCAAGAATCCATATCAGATGAATCGATAAATCTTCGCAACCGTCGCAGGGAAGGGGAATAGAGAAAACTGTATATGCCCGCAGTATCCATCGTTGCTACGACATTCAATCGCACGGAATATCTCAGGCAGGCGATTCAGTCGGCACTCTCGCAAACCTTCACAGATTTTGAATTACTGATTTGCGACGATGGAG
>JBAWFY010000038.1:0-2041 GCA_049592335.1 Occallatibacter sp. | reverse complement strand
GTTGAATCCCACCGGCAATCACACCGCCGCAGTGCTGCAAATGGGCGCCCCGCAAGCAGTGACGATCTTCAACACCCAGACCGGCGCAGTCCTGCAGAAGTACAGCGTGCCTTATATCTCGAACGGTAAAAACAAGAACGACTCGGACGGCAGCACGACAGGCATCGCTTATTCGCCAGATGGTAAGTACCTGCTGTTCAGCCAGGACGGCGAAGGCGGCCCATCCAGCTACATTGCCATCGCCAGCGTGAATGCAACGACTGGCCTGCTCTCGAACTACGCGCAGGTCAACGTTCCGATCGACGTGAACAACGCGGGCAAGCTGACCAATGTTACCTGCTATACCTCCAAAGGCTACAATGCCGACGGCCTGCCTACGGGACCTCCGGCCGCGGGTATCAGCCCTCCGGGAACCACTGGCAGCTTCGCCATCCCCTGCGGCTACTCGGTTTCGATATTCTCGGATGAGACGTTCACTTCCTATCCCATGGGCATCGCGATTTCGCCGGATGCTAAGACCGCCTACGCGGTGTTGGACAACAATGATACGCTCGCGAAGATCGATCTGACCGCGGCAACGCCGGTCGAGGGCGCCGAGGTCCGCGTAGGTAACGTTCCGCACAGCGTGGTGGTTTCGCCGGATGGCAAGACGGCCTATGTCTCGAACGAAGCCGGCCGGATCGCCACCGCGGAGGACTTCCAGGAATACTCCAACGGCACCCCGGTGGTGGCCGCATATGCGACGGGCAGCACGTCCACCGGCACGGTCTCCGTGGTCGACCTGAATTCGTTCACGGTCACAGGAAGCATCGAGACAGGCTTGCATCCGACGGGCATGGCGTTCTGGGGCAAGTACCTGCTGGTCGCCAACGCCTATAGCGACACCATCTCGGTGATCGATACGAACTTCAAGGCCGTGGCCTACACGATCGACCTTGGGCTGCCGATCAGCGTGCCCGGCCAAGCGGAACCGGCCTACGGCGCGGGACCGAACTCGATCGCGGTCGACGCCGTGAACAATCTCGCGTACGTCGCGCTGTACAACGCCAACGCAGTCGCGGTGGTCGATCTGAGCAAAGGTCCGTGGGGCCATGTCCTGGGCATGATCCCGGCCGGCTATGCGCCGAGTTCGGTGGTGCTGGACACGGCAGATAACGCGCTGCTGGTTGCCAATGACAAGGGCCTGGGCACGACGGGCTACGGAGTGGCTCCGCCGCCAGCGAATACGGCTGAGAACTCGTACGCTAAAGAATTCGGGGTGACTGATTTCAACACCCACCAGGATCTTGGCACGGTCAGCATCGTTCCCATCCCCAATCGCTCGACGCTCGATGCGATGACGCAGCAGGTTTTTGAGAATAACCACTGGGACCTGGCGCAAAACATCTGGGCAGCAGGCGGCGGCAACCGGTTTGCGCGGCCGGTCGCAATCCCGGCCAGGATCGGCAGTCCCTCGAAGATCAAGCACGTGTTTGTGATCATCCGTGAAAACCGCACCTACGATCAGATGCTGGGCGACGTGGTGGGCGGTAACGGCGATCCCGCGCTGGCGGTTTTTGGTGACGGCTCGGCTGCGCAATCGGCCTACAGCTACCAGGTCACGCCGAACGCGCATACGCTGGTCGAGCGCTTCCCTCTCTTCGACAACTTCTACGACCCGAGCCGGCAATCGGCAGACGGCCACAACTGGATCGTGCAGGCGATGGCGCCCTACGCGGACGACATCCAGTCACCAGATTGGCTCCGCGATTATCCCTCCAACGGCGGAGATGCGATTGCTTATCAGAGAGGCGGCCACCTGTGGGATGCGGCGGCCAAGGCCGGCGTCAAGGTGAAGAACTACGGCGAGTACGTCGAGTACAACACTTTTAATCCGCCGAATTGCACGCTGAACAATGTTTATACCAACGCCGGCACCTCTTCTCCAACTCCGCTGCCGTTCACGGTTTCGATGAGCTGCGAGCCGAAGTGGATCGATTGGTACAACGACGTACAGGCCTATGAGTCGGGCCAGGAAAAGCAGCTCTACAACTACAACTAC
>JBAWFY010000037.1:0-3722 GCA_049592335.1 Occallatibacter sp. | reverse complement strand
GTGTAGAAATTCCCCTCGCTCTTCGACATCTTTCTGCCGTCGACAAGCAGAAACCGCACATGCATCCAGTGCCGGACAAATTGCTTGTGCGTCGCAGTCTCGCTCTGCGCAATCTCGTTTTCGTGGTGCGGAAACATCAGGTCTTCGCCGCCGCAGTGCAGGTCGAAGCTCTCGCCCAGAAAATTCATCGCCATGGCCGAGCACTCGATATGCCAGCCCGGACGGCCGCGCCCGATCGCCGTGTCCCACGAAGTCTCGCCGGCCTTCGGCGCCTTCCACAGCGCAAAGTCGCGCGCCGAGTCCTTCTCGTACTCGTCCACGTCCACCCGCGCGCCATCTTCCATGCCGCTCAGGTCTTTTTTGCTCAGCTTGCCGTATGCGGGAAACGCCGCCAGCCGAAAGTACCACGACCCATCATCCGTCTTGTACGCCGCGCCTGCCGCAGCCAGCTTCTCGATCAGGGCCACCATCTCGGGAATGTGCTCAGTCGCCCGGGCAATCGTCTCCGGCCGCTCCACGCGTAGCGCTTCCAGATCCTCGAAGAAGGCATCCACATATTGCTTCGTATATTCGCCGATCGCCGCTCCGGCCGCTCCCGCGTTGCGGATAATCTTGTCGTCCACATCGGTAATGTTCATCACATGGCGCACGGCCGTGCCGCTCAGGCGCAGAAAGCGCCGCAACACATCGATATGGAGAAAGGTTCGGAAATTGCCGATATGGCCGTAGTCGTAAACCGTCGGCCCGCAGGCATACATGCGCAGCGCCTTGCCGTCGGCCGGCTCCAGCGCATCCAGTTGTCCCGTGAGGGTGTTAAACAGGCAGAGGGTCATCGCGAACGCTGTTCGTGCCTAAGGCAGTTCATTCATTGCGTTGCTTCCGATTGTAGCAGCGCTGGTGCGCGCGACGATCCTGCCAGCTAACTGAAGATCGCCGCCATTCCAACCCCAAATACCACCGAAAGTACCCACCAGCCGAAGACCGTAATGTATCCCGAGCTTCGCTTCGTCCCCGCCACCACGGCCACGCCGATCGCCGTCAAAACGATGGACCAGATGACAAGTGGATCCAAATTCTGAGCCAGCGTAAAGAGGGTCAACGGGGTGTCTTGCGGCGACAAATAATAGGCCAGGTTTGTGCCCGCCGGATTCTTAGGATCGAAAGCGTCGGGAAGCGCGCCGGCGTAAAGCGCGGCCGCGCCGAGCAGAAGTTTGATGGGCCAGACCACGAGGCCGGCATACTGCGTAACCGCAAAGATCTCGCTGAACTTGGCTCGCCCTCCGAATCCAAAGTTGATCGTCGCCAGCAACAGTGCCGTAGAGATCACATTCAGGAGCAACAAGCCAAATGGCGCCAATGCCCAGGTGATCTCTTGCGAGATGGGCCCCCTTTGCTCCTGCTTCGCTTTCTGATCCGCCGGCATGTTTTCCATCATGCGCTTGGCAAATTCCGGCGCATTCCTCTGGTTGTTTTCAAACACCCCGCGCCATGTAACCATTTGTCCGATTGCAACCCAGAGAAGCGTGCCGGTCAGCAATGTAATCAGGAACGGCAGCCACCAGCTCCGGTTGCCGCGCTTGATGTCTTCAAAGGTCTTTGACGGCGCAGTGAAGATAAAGATCAGCCGCTGCCATTGCGTGAGCCCAGCCGTCGTAATCTGCACTCCAGGTTCGCTCATAACTTTCCGCCTTTC
The DNA here is from genome assembly GCA_049592335.1 of Occallatibacter sp. Lineage (GTDB taxonomy): Bacteria > Acidobacteriota > Terriglobia > Terriglobales > Acidobacteriaceae > Telmatobacter. Next base: position 2,029 of record JBAWFY010000037.1, on the reverse strand, counting down.
AGGGTGAAGAGAAATGCGTTCGCCCGCGATTGTACTCTGGCAACCGCCAGCCCATCGAATGAATTCTTAAGCACTCGCTGACTGGCCGACTGCCTGACTCGCTGCTTGCGCCCTCCGCCCCGCAGCCCCGCTTTCGGGCACATCCCGCCGAATCTAGATCGGCTTCACTTTACGAAGCTGCTTCGATAACTGCTGAAAACTCGTGAGCAAAAACTGCATGGTATGGGTGAAGTCTTCGGGTGTCTTTGCGGTTTGTAAGGTTGCGGTCAACGCGGTGCGGACGGTGTAGACGGCGCCATCGTCCGGCTTATCGCGAAAAGCCTGCTGATACTGGTCGCGAGTCCAATTCTGTCTCAGACCCTGCTCTAAAATCCCGGCTGCATCTTCATATTCGGCGGCGCGCGTGGCGCGATAGTTGAGGATCGAGTTGACGGCTGACGTCGCGCCGAAGGTTTCGCCGTCGGTCCACACCACCGCGGTCACTTCGATTTTGTCGGGGAGAGGGCTACGGCCAAGGCAGAGTTCTTGCGAAATGCTGGCGCCCGGCTGGAGGGGAGGCCGGCCCGCCAAGATCGAGTCCCAGACATCTCTTGAATTTCTTGTCTTCTGCGAAGAAAAAGAGATTGCCAAAGCCATAGCCGAGACCGCTTTGCCACCGAGATTTGTGACGGAGTAGGTGGGGCATCTTTGTCCTGTGGGGTGGATCTCGACGTGAAGCTTAGACCGCTCGGCCGCTCGTTGTGCATAAAGCGCCGAGGGGGAAAACATTGCGATGTTCAGAACGCAAAATGCCGCGGCAAGTGTTTTCATCGTGCCTCCATCACAACACCACCGGGCCATCCTGTCTGACCTTGGCGGCGTCTGCAGAGAATTGTAATGCCCTGCTCCCGGCCCCGATCTGCATCGAGCACAGTTGCACAGTTTCTGTGCCAGTATCCGAATTTGGCTGCAGGTGATTGCACCGCCTCGACTTGCCAGCAGCACAGTTGCACAGTCGTTTTTTGCGCTGTTGGTGTTGACTGCCCTTGCGCGTAAAAGCAGGGAACAGCGATCAGGGACTAGAAAGTCAAAGGCCCCAAAGCCTATTCGCATAGTCACTCAGGATGCTTATCTTGATTGTGCGCCGGAGTGGGGTAATTATCGGCAAAACGGGGAACAAGAAAACGAGGGAACACGGGAGATGCCGCTCGATGCGAGATGCTTTTTGCCTGCCAATTTCGATTGACACGGGGGGTGGCGATTCTGTCCAATGTGAGCAAGCTCACAAGCGGCTTCCCCATCCAGCCATGCAGCGCATGGCAATCGAGCGAAAAACGAAAGGAGCAGCGCCATGCGGCTAGCCAGCCTTCTGTGCGCGGCGGCAACGGCATTGCTGGGCGCGAGCCCGTATGCCGGGGCCACAGAGTTTTCCTACACCGAAAGTTTGCAGGCATACACAGTGCCCACGACGGGCATATACCAGTTGGAGGCGGCGGGCGGGCAAGGGGGTAATGGCGCCTTCTATAGCGGCGGAAACGGGGCATTGTTGAGCGGCGATTACCTGCTCACGGCCGGCACGATGCTGGACGTTGTGGTAGGCGGCCAGGCCGGGGGCGGCTACCCGTATTTTGCGGGCGGCGGCGGGGGCGGAACCTTTATTTACATCGATGGAACGAACACGCTGCTGCTGGCGGCGGGCGGCGGCGGCGGAGCCGGCTATTTTGAGCCGGGCGGCGCATCAGGTGGGCCGGGCCAGACCACGCAATTCGGCCAGGCCGGCCAAGGTGCCGATGGCGGCTTAGGTGGCGCGAACGGCAACGGCGGCTTGGCAGGCTCAGACGCGAACGGCAGCGGCGGAGGCGGGGCCGGCTGGTTGAGCGCGGGTCAGGACGCACCGGGCGCAGGCGAAACGAGCGGGGGCGGAGGCGGAGGATCGTCCTTTCCCTCATTCGCCGGGGGCGAGGGCGGCTCGGCCGGGTTCTATTATGGTGGCGCTTACGGCGGGGGAGGCGGATCGCTGCTGGGCGGCGGGGGCGGCGGAGGCTACTCC
>JBAWFY010000036.1:0-3986 GCA_049592335.1 Occallatibacter sp. | reverse complement strand
CATCCACCAGAGACTGCATCTAAGCTTCCAGCGCCGATGACGTAAAGAGGTCCGAATTATCCACCACGAAGCCGAGCTTGGGTGCGTCCTGCGCATAGACGCGTCGCGAATACTGCTCGGGAATGATCACCGCGGCGTCGATTTTGCCGGTGCGCACGTCCTCGCGCGCCTGCACTTCGTTGGAGTATTCGACGGTAGAAAAAGTTTTGATGGTGGCAGCGACGGCATCGAATGCCTCGCGCACCTTCACTGCTTGCGGGCCGTGGTCGTAGTCCACCACCGCTACGTGCGTGCCCACAATCTTGCCGCCGAATGCGTTGCCGATAATGATCAACTGCAGAATCGGCAACATCAGCGACATGATCATCAATGTGGGCGAGCGGAAAAACTTGCGCATCTCGCGCTCGATGATGGCAGACATACGATTCATGGCTGTGCTCCCGGCCGCGGCGGCATCGTGAACACGGCCTTCACCTGCTCGTCGCGCAGTTGGCGGCCGGTATAGTGAATGAACACGTCGTCGAGCGTAGTATTTTGCACGCTGAGCGAGGTGAGCGTCTCTCCCAGGCTCGCGGCCAGTTCCACAATCTGCATGGTGGTCTTCGATCCCGAGCGCGTGATGACGCGGTAAAATCCACCGCCCTCGGGCTGCACGCTGGTCACACCCTCCATAGCCTCAAGCCGTTCAGGCCAGGCCGGGTCTTCGCGATCGAAGTGCACTTCCACGACGTTGGCGCCGGCCACGCTGTTTTTCAGCTCGACGGGAGTGCCCATCGCCACCAGCGTTCCGTGGTCCACAATGGCGATGCGGTCGCATAGCTTGTCCGCCTCGTCCATATAGTGAGTGGTGATGAGCATGGTCAGGTTGCGCGCGGCCTTCAGTTTGTTCAGCATCTCCCACACCGCGATGCGCGAAACGGGATCGAGGCCGGTGGTGGGCTCGTCGAGAAAAAAGATGCGCGGATTGTGCACCAGTCCGCGCGCAATCTCAAGCCGCCGCCTCATGCCGCCGGAAAGCGTTTTGGTCTGCGCGTCGCGCCATTTTGTCAGATCGACAGCTTCCAAAACTTCGGCGATGCTCTTCTTGCGCTGCTCGCGCGGAACGCCGTAGAGCTTGGCATAGATCGACAGGTTCTCTTCGACCGAAAGATCCTGGTCGCTGGTGAGCGCCTGGGGAATGACGCCGATGGCGCGCCGCACGTCGTCGGGATTTTTGGCCACGTCGAAGCCGCCGACAATCGCTTTGCCCGCAGTGACCGGGATGAGCGTCGTCATCATGCGGATCAGCGTGCTCTTGCCCGCGCCATTCGGGCCCAGCAAGCCAAATATCTCGCCTTCCGTGACGCTGAAGTTCACGTCCTTGACGGCTTCAAACTTGCCGTAACGCTTCCAGATGTGCTCGACCGCGATCGCCACCGGGCGCGCGCCATCTCCGTTCCCCGAAATCTGATTGAACGCCGCGCTCACTTCTGCACCTTCAGCTTCGCTTTGGGAATATAGACCTCGGCCGTCATCCCAGGCACAAACTTCTCGCCGGGATTGGGAATCAGCAGCTTCAGCTGAATGGTCTTGATGTCGCGCTTCATGCCGCTCACGTCGCGCTGCGTTGCAAAATCGCCTTCCGCCGCCTTGGCAATCACCTTGCCCCAAACCGTGTCTCCGCTGGGCATCACCACGCGAAGGCTGTCGCCCAGTTGCACAGCGTCGGCCTGCGTCTCAGGCAGCGGCGCGTAAACCCAGGTCTGTGACAGGTCCGCGATCGTCACAATCGGCGCGCCGACCGTAACGACTTCGCCCTGACGCGCCGCCCACACGGCAACCTTGCCGTTGATCGGCGAAACAATCCGCGAGTAACCTTCTTCCACCTTTGCTTCCTCGGCCAGCGCGCGCGCATTCGCCTCATCGGCGCGCATCTGGTCCACGGTGATCGCTGAAACATTCGTCAGCAGCTCATGGGCGCGCGCCTCTTGCAGATTGGCTTGTGCTGCTGCAAGATTCTGGCGCGCCGCATCCACCGCGGCTTTGGCCGCTGCCAGCGCGGTCTCCTGCTCATCGCGTGTCTGCTCGCTCATGATGCCCTGCGCGGCCAGCGCCACAGCGCGGCTGGTATCGGCCTGCTGGTGGTCGTATTGCGCCTGAGCCTGCGCCAGCGCCGCCTGCGCCGAGTCCACCTGCGCCCGGGCGCTCAACACAGCGCTCGAAGTTTCACCGCGGTTTTCCTGCTCGGTAGTTTCGCTGCCGCTCAGCTTCCACTTGTCGCTGGCCGCCGTGGCTTCGGCCGCCTTGAGCGCAGCGTCCAGATCGTCGCTCTCAATGGTCGCGATCAGCTCGCCCTGCTTCACGTCATCGCCTTCTTCCACGGTCAGCGTCTCAATGCGGCCCGGAATCTTGGAGCTGACAATTACCTCGTTCGCATCCACGGTTCCGATCAGTTGCAAATCGCCGCCGCGCCGCGTGGTCGCGTGATACCAGATCAGCGATCCCACCGTCAGCAGTCCCAGAATGATGAAAACTCGATTGCGCGCGTTCACTCGCACCTCACCTCAATCCTTTTTTGATCCGGCCCTGAAAAGCATGACTTGGGTGCCCCATCCATTCCACGCTTTTTGTGGAATGGGTGGGAAAGCACGGTCTCACGGCATCGGGCCGGATCCCATCTTTTGATCCGGCCATAAAAACAACTCCGGGGTGCCCCATCCATTCCACGCTTTTTGTGGAATGGGTGGGAAAGCACGGTCTCACGGTATCGGGCCGGATCGTTTGAATTCGCCCACTTCCGGCATGGGCGTATCGGCCAGCACCTTCGCCGCCAGCTCCGCTCCGTGTTTGCGGTCCTGAAAGATCGCCTGGCCAAAAAACTCCACCATCGCCACTCGGCGCGCCCGCAGCACCTCCGGCGCGAGGGGTTCGAAGGGCATAATGTGCCGCCACATCGGAGCGCTGAGAAAATAAAAAACGTTTCCGCCCAGTGCGGAAATCACGATCTGCAGCCACTCCACCTGAACAATCTCGCCGGTCGCGATGCCTTCGCGCACAATCGACTGAAACATGGCGTGAAGGGGCGCAAAGATGCGCTTGGCCAGGATGGGGAGCTCGCCTTCTTCGCCCTTGTGCAGCCTGATCATCTCCTGCTGCATCAGGCTCTGAAATTCGCGCTGCGTCAAAATCCGGTCAAAATGATCCAGTGCCGCACGCAACAGCCGCTCTCCCGGGCTGGCCTCGCGGAGAAACACCGCCATCGAGCGGTCGCGCACCCGCGCCGAAACCATTTCGAGCGTGGCGGCGTAGAGTTTCTCCTTGCTCTCGAAGTAGTAGTAGAGCAGCGCCTTGTTCACGCCGGCGGCGGCGGCAATGGTCTCGGTGCGCGCCCCCGCCAGTCCGTTGGCGGCGAATTCCTTGAGGGCCGCTTCGAGAATGCGGCTGCGCGTTTCGGCCGATCGGTCGGCGTGGGTCTCGGTTGGATTGGTTGGCGCCATTGCAATTTAACTAACTGGTTAGTAAATTAGCAAAACCTAGGCTGGTTGGCAAGCACAAATTCACTTTTTAGGGTCGTGATCCTTAGATTATCGTTTTGTTTTCAGTTGATTAGAACGGCAACAAATGACTAGGCTAACCCAAGTCGTAATCTTATGCCTGTTCTATTTCGGATTTCCCATAATCTCTTTTGGCATGCCGGGGTGTGGCTTTAGGCTCACAAAGACGTGTACGCCGCCATCAGGCATCCAAGAAAAAGAGAACTGTCTAGAGAACTGTCTACTTGGCGCTGAAGAACCGAATGGTCTCTTTTGGACATCTATTCCTGCATCGCTCAAGGCGCGTCTTAAAGCCTCAGTTGCGGCCACAGTTTTCGGTACTGGCACTGACCTGCTCCTGTTTTGTCATCCAGCCATAACTGGAGTTTCTCGGTTTAGGTTTGAGGGCGAGTATATCTCGCCGCCGTCGTAGTCGGGGCTGTGGGGATGTGGGAAGCGTTCTTTGCTTTCCAC
>JBAWFY010000035.1:0-6537 GCA_049592335.1 Occallatibacter sp. | reverse complement strand
CTTTTTGTCGTGCGCGCCAGGGAAAACAAACCTGCCGTTCCCCGTTAACAACTCGAGAGCACGTAGAACGTCGACGGATTGCCGCGACAGCGGAACGATATGCGGCGTCTCCATCTTCATGCGCTCGGCGGGAATGTCCCAACGAGCTGTCTCTAGTTCAAATTCTGGCCATTCGGATTCGATGAGTTCAGACGTGCGCACAAATGTGTAGGCCATGAGTCGCATGGCAAGGCGCGTAATCGCATCGCCATCGTAGTTGACCATCTTCGCGAGCAGAGTGGGCAGTTCTTTATCATCCACGCGCGAGAAGTTCTCTTCCGTGGCTTCGGTCAGAATATCCTTCGGTTTGAAATCGGCTGCGGGGTTCCGGCTGGCAATACCGTGGGCGATTGCATAGCGGAAGATCTGGCCCGTTGTCTCGTGCGCGCGTTTTGCTACGTCTCTTGCTCCGCGCCCCTCGACTGCAAGCATGAGTTGCCGAATGTCAGCAGGAGTCACGTTGTCGATGAACTTGTGACCGAAGGCCGGGAAGACATCAGCTTCCAGGCGCCGCAAGACCTAATCGGTATGGCGCGGAGACTTCCCGGCGGCCCACCACTCCCACCATTTGCGAGCGATCTTCTCGAAACTGTTCTCGGCCTCACGCTGCCGCGCTTCGGCTTCCCGCTTCCGGCTCTCGGCTTCGGCTTTGCGCTCCACGATGGGATCAATGCCGGCGGCCACCTTTTTGCGAGCTGCAAAGTGACGTTCGCGTGCCTCAACGAGATTTACGATGGGATACTCGCCCAGCGCCATCAGCTTCTCCTTGCCGTCGGCCCAATAGCGCCAGCGCCAGAGTTTTGACCCGCCGGGATTGACCAAGAGAAACAGGCCTTCGCGGTCGTATATCTTGAAGGGCTTCTTAGCCGGTTTCGTTGCTCGAATTGCGCATCAGTCAGCGCCATTTTTTGCTCCAAAAGCACGAATTTTGGTCGTACCCCACCTCCAAGGGGAATTGTACCCCACTTCGTACCCCACTTTTTGGATGGCTGCCGGCGCACGATTACGAACCCAAGTGCACGCAAAATCTCTGTAAGTAGTTGTGTTTAATTGGTATTTGATTGGACGGAGGAGTTCGGAGAGGTACGGGGAAGTGCGGTTTTGGCTGCCCCCCAGGGATTCGAACCCCGATATGCTGATCCAGAGTCAGCTGTCCTGCCGTTGAACGAGGGGGCAACACGGGCGGAGACGCCTTGCAGCCGGGCTGCTGAACGCTTCCAAAGGTGCGCAATGCCAACTTCTTCTATCTTAAGGGGCGGTCGCGGGCGCGGTCAACGGCTGGTGGCACGATAAAGATCGGTGGCATGCCACCGGCGGCGACGAGATCCAAACTGGAAAGAGGGCCGCGCAGCAAAGCGCCGCACGGCCTGTCAATTGCCCAGAAAGAATCGCCCCTTCGCCAGGATCAGTTACTCCGGCAAGGTCACTTGGCCGCTGATTTCGAAGTTTCCGCTGGTGGATGCAGCGACGGTTCCGGGTTGGCCGCCGCCAATCGAGACCGTGTACTTGCCCTGCGCCACGATGATGTTGCCGAGATCGGTGACCATGCTCAGGTCACGTGGGCTCAACTTGAACTCCACCTGCTGGCTCGCGCCCGCATCGAGATGCACGCGCGCAAACCCGCGCAGGGCCCGCAGCGGCGCGCCTTCCACATCGGGAAAGCTCAGATAAAGCTCGACCACTTCGTCTCCGGCAACTTTTCCGGTGTTGGTTACGGTGACCGACGCCTGCAGCGATTTGCCGGCGCTGATCGGCTTCTCGGGCAGGCTGAGGTTGCTGTAGCTGAATGTGGTGTAGCTCAGGCCGTATCCGAAGGGGTAAAGCGGATCGCCCTTAAAGTAGCGATATGTACGTCCCTGCATCGAATAATCTTCGAAGTTCGGCAACTGGTCGAGGCTCTTGTAGAAGGTGACGGGCAACCGGCCCGCAGGATTGTTTTTTCCGCTCAGTGTCTCCGCGATCGCCGCGCCGCCTTCCTCGCCGGAGTACCACGCGTCGAGCACAGCATTGGCGTGCTGGCTGATCCAGTTGACGGCCAGCGCGCTGCCGTTCATGAGCACGACGACGGTTGGTTTGCCGGTCGCGGCAACGGCTTCCACCAGGCTTTCTTCGGGCGCAGGCAATTCGATGCTAGTGCGATCGCCGCCCAGAAATCCGGGCTCATTGACGGGCCGCTCTTCGCCTTCAAGGTCGCTCGTGATGCCCGCGACCGCGATCACAAGGTCGGCATTTCTTGCCGCTGCAATCGCCAAGGGCGAGGGAGCGTCGTTGGCTTTGGCCCAGATCAGCTGCACGTTAGGTTCGCCTTCGGCATTCGAGTAAAACACCTCGAGCGAGGCCTTTTGTCCCTTTTCCAGATGAACGCGGCCGAGCTTGGCCTCAATTCCTTCCCATCCGAAGAGCATGGCCACCAGCTTGTCGTTCACCAGCACTCTTTCAAAGCCAATGCCGCGCACGCCAATCAAGTAGTCTCCGGTTTCAGGAGCCGTGATGAAGCCCGTCCAACGGATGCCGATTGGCTTTTTACCCGCAACTTCCGCAGGCAATTTGGCGGGATCGAGATCGATGTTCGGTTCCACCCGCGTGGCGAGCACAGGCGGCCTCGCTTGTCCACGATGCAGCCGGTCAAACTCGCTGTACTCTGTTTTGAGGCCGGGCTTTCCATCGGGAGTGGTGAGCACGCCATCAGGCACCGGATTTCCTTCAGTGCCCAGGTATTGGGTTCCGGGAATGTATTTGATCTTTGCGTTCGGGAACTCGGCCTTGAGCCCTTCGAGCACGGAAACTGTATGCGTCGGCTGTCCGTTATAGTTGCCCAGCAGCACTCTTGTCTGGTCGGCGAGCGGTCCTACAACCACGATCTTCTTGATTCCAGGTTTGAGCGGAAGAGTTCCATCATTCTTGAGCAGCACCATGGACTCGTTCGCCAGCTTGCGAGCCAGTGCGCGATGCTCAGGGCTGTCGAGCTCCTTGGGGTCGATCTTCGAGTAGGGATCCATCTCCGGAGCGTCGAACATGCCGAGTTTGATGCGCGCTGTGAAGAGGCGAATGAGCGCCGTGTCAATCGCGCTCTCTGGCAGATAGCCCTGCTGCACAGCTTCGATGTATGCCTTGTAATGGGAATCGTCCTTCGAAGTGGGCCCGGCACCGAAACATTCATTGTCCATGCCGCGGATGACCGAAATGGCCGAGGCCTGCGCCTGGGTGGGACGATAGTGATGCCCAGCGAAAATATCCTCAATGGCTCCGCAGTCGGATACGACGTAGCCCGTAAAATTCCACTTCTGCCGGAGTTGATCTTCAAGGAGGAATGAATTGGCGCACGCGGGCTCGCCCTTAATTGCGTTGTAAGCGCACATTACCGAACCGGCTTTGCCGTCCACGACGGCGGCGCGGAAGGCAGGCTCGTAGGTGTCGAGCTGGTCATGCAGGCTCACGTCCACATCGGCAAAGTGACGGGTCGGCTCCGGTCCGCTGTGTACGTCATAGTGCTTGGGCGTGGCGATGGTGAGGTAGTGGCGTGGATCATCGCCTTGCATTCCGGTTACAAACGCGACGCCCATGCGCGCGGTTAGAAATGGATCCTCACCGTAGGTTTCCTGTCCGCGGCCCCAGCGCGGGTCGCGGAAGATGTTCAGATTAGGAGCCCAGAAATCAAGCCCGCCCATGATGCCGTCATGCCCGGACTTGACGTCCTGAATGTGCTTGATGCGGCCCTCGATCCCGATATCGCTCGCCATGGCATGAATTCCCGGAACGTCGAAGGTAGCCGCGAGGCCGATGGGCTCAGGAAACTCCGTCACGCCCTGATCGATGACGCCATGCAGCGCCTCGCTCCACCAGTTGTAAGCCGGAACATTGAGCCGCGGAATGGCCTGCGCATCATTCACCAACTGCGATGCCTTTTCCGCAAGCGTCATGCGGTGAACCAGATCGGCCGCGCGCTCTTCGGGCGAAAGCTTGGGATTCATGTACGGCAGTTGCGAAGCGTCCTGCGCGATGGCGGCGCAGGTCATTGTCAAAATGAACGCAGCCAGCGCGGCCAGAAAGAATTTTCCGGAAAATTTCATTTCTACCCTCAGGATATTAAGTTTTCGTGCATCGATTTCGTTCGAATCGGCATGCTTTGAAAGTGTATCTCGGCAAGTTCGCGTCTCCACCCGCCATCAAACAGGGACGGATGATTTATCGCAATCCTGGGATGGGCCAGGCAATCGCCTCACCGGGGAAGGCCCAGCCGCTTTGCGAATAGCAGCAAAACCGTTTCAGGATTGGCCTTGACACCAGAGATCGGCAGCAACTACTGTACTCTACCAGAATACGTTTACTTGCCCGTAGGTATTGAAGAAAACTCAACCAAAGTGCAGCGCCGACCGGCACTTCTCGTGCGTACCCACAAATAGCCAAAAGCGCATCGGAGACAGGGAGAATCATGAATCCAGAAACTGAAACCGGCATTCGTCTAAACCGCCGTCAGGCGCTCGCCCTTTCGGTGGCCGCGGGCGCAGGGCTCGCGTTTGCAAAAGATACGCACGCCTCCGACAGCACGAAAACGGGCGTTCATCTCGATCCGGGATATTGCTCCACGCCCCCTTCCGCTGTCGCCAATACGCAGTACGGAAAAGTGCGCGGATTTGTCTCGGGCGGCGTTCTTACCTTCAAGGGCATTCCTTACGGCCAAGACACGGGCGGCGAAAATCGCTGGCTTCCAGCTAAGGCTCCCACTCCGTGGAAAGACGAGTACCCCGCGCTGATCTACGGCGCAAACTGCCCGCAGAACCTGCACCCCTGGACAGCGATCGAACAGACGTTTCTTCAGGACTGGGACGACGGCTACCAGAACGAGGACATGCTCAAGCTCAACGTATGGACGCCCTCGCTCACCGGGAAGCGCCCCGTTCTTGTGTATTTCCATGGCGGCGGTTTCAGCTTTGGCTCCTCGTACGAGCTGCCCGCGCAGGAAGGCGCGCAGATGGCGCGCTATCACGACGTGGTTTCGGTCACGGTCAATCATCGCCTCAACATTCTCGGCTTCTTCGACGTCTCGGAGATTGGCGGTTCGGCTTATGAGGACTCGGTGAATGTGGGAATGACCGATCTTGTCGCTTCGCTGAAGTGGGTCCAGGAAAACATTGCGAACTTTGGCGGCGATCCCGATCGCGTAATGATCTACGGCCAATCGGGTGGTGGATCGAAGGTGACGACGCTGATGGGCATGCCGTCGGCCGCAGGGCTCTTCCATCGCGCGTCGGTGCAATCGGGCGGCGGTGGCAATATCCCCACCAAGGAGCAGCAGCGGGAAGTTGGCCGACAGTTGATGAAGGAACTTGGCCTTGCGCCGAATGATCTTGCATCGCTGCAAAAGATGGAGTGGTCGAAGCTGATGGCTGCCGGAAATGCGGCCGTCGCTAAAATCAATCCTCCGATGCACGGTCCATTCGGCCCGTTCGCTCCCGGGCCGCCGCGCGTGGGCTGGTCGCCGACGCTCGACGGCAAAATCATCAATGTCCGGTCGTTCTTCGACACTGCGCCGGAGGTGTCGAAGAACGTGCCTATGCTGCTCGGCTCGGTGAGTGAAGAGGGCAATCAGATGCACAACCGCCCCACGGAAGAGGAGTGGCACGCCAATCTTGCCAAGGCTTACGGAGAAGACAAGGCAGCAGCTCTTGTCGCCACACTCAAGAAGACGCATCCGGAAAAGAGCATTCGCACGCTGTCGTATATGTGCAGCGGCACATTCGGGCTGAACACCCTCACCATGCGCAACAACATCGTGAAGATGGCTCGCTTGAAGCACGAGCAGAAAGCTGCGCCGGCTTACGCGTACTACTTCACGTGGCAATCGCCGATGCTCGAAGACGCGGGCGCATGGCATACGGCCGAACTGCAATTCTGCTTCGACAACACCAAACGCTGCGAGCAGGGAACCGGCAACACACCGGAAGCGCAGGCGCTGGCAAAGAAGATGGCCACTGCATGGGCAAATTTCGCCCGCACGGGAAATCCCGCGCAGTCGGGCCTCACGTGGGCACCGACCGACCCGGACAGTAATAAGACGATGATCTTCGACAATCACTGCCGCATGGAAGACGATCCCGAAAGCGACTCGCGCAAGATTCTGCTCAGCTGATCGCGGCACCCTGCCAGCGGGGATCGCGCTTGACTGAGCGATCCCGTGCGGGCGAAGATTCTCCAATTGCATGCCTGTGCTCTAAAATGTAAACGATTCCAATTCGCAATCCGTGGTGAAAATGCAACGTTTGCCCTCAACGCCCGATCCAATTCCCGGCGCTGTCGATCCTTCGCTTGTTCCTTCTGTCACTCTGATCGGTGGCGCCCGAGTGCCGGTGATCGGCATGGGAACATTCGGTTCGGATCATGTTTCGGCCAATGCCGTGGCTGAGGCAGTGCGCTACGCCGCCAGCATCGGCTACCGGCACTTCGATTGCGCATCGGTATACGGGAACGAAGACCAGATAGGGCACGTCTTCGAGGAAC
>JBAWFY010000034.1:0-2103 GCA_049592335.1 Occallatibacter sp. | reverse complement strand
GGCCTGACCCTGCCATATGTCTCAAAGCCTTTTGTCAATGAGGTCATGCGCAGGCATAACGCCGCCAAGCTGTGGCCACTGGTGATCGCTGTTCTTGTAGCCACCTTCCTCCAGGCCATCACGTCGTTCCTGAACACGCAGTTGCTCTCGAAGGCTGCGCAGCGCATGATCGCGGAACTGCGCCAGCAGGTGCAGCAGCATGTTGGGCTGCTGCCGGTCAGCTTCTACGATTCCAGCCGCACCGGCCTCCTGGTTTCGCGCATCATGAGCGACGTCGAAGGCGTGCGAAACCTCATCGGCACCGGCTTGGTAGAGTTCGTCGGCGGCCTCCTGACCGCGGTCCTGGCCTTCGTCTTTCTTCTTCACCGCAATCCAAAGATGACCCTGATCGTCTTCTCGGTGGTCGGCGTCTTTGTCTTCATCCTTCAGTACGCATTCAAAACCATTCGCCCGATTTTTCGCGAGCGGGCAAAGATCACGGGCGAAGTCACGGGCCGGTTGACCGAATCGCTTGGCGGCGTGCGCGTGGTAAAGGGATACCACGCCGAAGCCCGCGAGGCCGGCGTCTTCCGCGGAGGAGTGCTGCGGCTTCTCGATAACGTGATGAAGTCGCTGACCATGATGAGCGTGATGTCGATGTCGGCGACGACCGTGCTCGGAATCGTCGGCGCCATGGTGATGCTGATCAGCGGCCGTCTCGCCTTCCATAATCAGATGGACGACGGCACTTACATTCAGTACACGATGTTTTTGGCGTACCTCACCATGCCGGTGATTCAGATCGTGAACATAGGCACGCAACTCACTGAGGCAGTCGCCGGGATCGATCGCACCATGGAGATCCTTTCCGAGAAGGACGAGTTCGCCGATGCGGCGCGGACCGTCACGCTCGGCGAGATTCGCGGCAATGTGCGCTTTGAGGACGTTGAGTTCGCTTACACGCCGGAAAAGCCCGTGTTGCACGGCATCAGCTTCAACGCCGAACCAGGAACGGTGACTGCGCTCGTCGGCTCGTCGGGCTCCGGCAAGTCGACAATCATCAGTCTCATCTGCGCCTTCCACAGCCCTGCGCAGGGCAGAATTCTGGTCGATGGCGTCGACCTGTCGAAAGTGGACCTCGATTCGTACCGTTCGCAACTTGGCGTCGTGCTGCAGGAATCGTTTCTCTTCGACGGCACAATCCGCGAAAATATTCTGTTCTCGCGCCCCGATGCAACAGAAGACCAGTTCCTGCGCGCTTGCCGCACGGCGCGCGTGGATGAATTTGCCGAGCGATTCCCAGAAGGCTACGACACCGTCGTCGGCGAGCGCGGAGTGAAACTATCAGGCGGGCAGCGTCAGCGCCTGTCCATTGCCCGCGCACTGCTGGCTGAACCGCGCATCCTTATTCTCGACGAGGCCACCAGTTCGCTCGACTCGGAGTCCGAAGCCATGATTCAGAGCGGCCTGGCCGAGCTGATGCAGGGCCGGACAACGTTTGTGATCGCGCACCGGCTCTCGACCATCCGCCGCGCCGATCAGATTCTCGTCGTCGAGGGAGGGCGCATTGTGGAGCGCGGCAATCACTCCCAGCTATTTGCGCTCGGCGGCCGCTACTACGACCTCTACACTCGGCAGCACGGCCTTGAAGCCAATCTCTTTCTCGCGCCCGGTGAGGGTGACAAGATCGAAGACGATGAAACGGTGAAAGAGTAGACGCGGCCATGCCAAAGCAAAGTGCGGGGCTTCTCCTGTTTCGCCGATCCGCTTCTCCTCTCGAAGTGATGCTGGTACATCCGGGAGGGCCGTTCTGGGCTAAGAAAGATGAGGGCGCATGGTCGATTCCAAAGGGAGAGTTCGCAGAGGACGAAGACCCTTTGGCGGCGGCGCGAAGGGAGTTTGAAGAAGAGACCGGCCGCGCGATTGCCGGCGATTTTCTACCCCTCACTCCTGTGCGGCAGTCGGGCGGAAAGATAGTTTATGCATGGGCCATTGAGAGCGACTTCGAAGCCTCGAGCCTGAAGAGCAACACGTTTTCTATGGAGTGGCCGCCGCGCTCGGGCCGCCGCGAAGAGTTCCCGGAGGTCGATCGAGCCTGCTGGTTTTCTTTAATGGAAGCGAGGC
>JBAWFY010000033.1:0-1504 GCA_049592335.1 Occallatibacter sp. | reverse complement strand
CATCGGCTTCAACTTCACGTTCTTCCCGCAATTCATTCTCGGGATGCTGGGCATGCCGCGGCGCTACGCCGCCTACCCGCCGGAGTTCCAGGCGCTGAATGTGTTTTCCACGGCGGGCGCGACGATTCTTGGCATCGGCTATTTGCTGCCCATCATCTACCTCACGTGGTCGCTCAAATACGGCGCGGTGGCGGGCAACAATGCCTGGCAGGCCACGGGTCTGGAATGGCAGACGCAGTCGCCGCCGCTGACTGAGAACTTCGCAGAGATTCCCATCATGGATCACGAAGCCTACGACTACGAGTGGCTGGAGAAGATGCAGGAGAAAGAGGTGGCGAGTGTCGGATAGCACCGCAATCGCGAACGGCGCGCCGGCGGAAGCGCAGCACGAGCATCCGCCGTATCAGCGCCATCACTTTGCCTCTGTCGAGCAGCAGGCAGACACCACGAACTTCGCCATGTGGCTCTTCCTGCTCACCGAGGTCATGTTCTTCGGCGGCCTGTTTACCGCCTATCTGATCATGCGCAACTGGTACTATCAGCCGTTTGTTGACGCGTCGCACCAGTTGAGCATCTTCTGGGGCACCGCGAACACGGCCGTCCTGATCGCCTCCAGCTTCACCATGGCCATGGCCGTGTGGTCCGCCGAAGTGCGCCGCAAAGGAACGCTGCTGCTCTTCCTGTGCCTCACCCTGGTGTTCGGCTTCATTTTTCTGGGCATCAAGGGCATCGAGTGGCACGAGAAGTGGGAGAAGCACCACATCCCCGGCGAGCACTACAGCGTGCAGTCGTTCGTCAATCCGCAATCGGACCCCGAAGTGTACAAGGAGTATCACGACGCCCCGCTTCCGGCCGACGCGGCGCAGAAGACGGTGGAGTATTTCTTCCTCTACTTCGCCATGACCGGCATGCACGCGCTGCACATGGTGATTGGCGTGGGCATCCTCATTTTCATGATTTTTCGCGCCCGGTCCGGGGCGTACACCACGGGTCACGTCACATTTGTTGAGAATTTCGGTCTCTACTGGCACTTTGTCGACATCATCTGGATCTATCTCTTCGCCCTGCTGTATTTGATCAGCAGGCATTAGAGGATTGAAGGGCATGAGCGAACAACACGAACAGCAGCACCACATCGTCAGCCCTGCCACCTACGCGATGGTTTTCTTTTCGCTTCTGGTGGGCACGGCGCTTACGGTATTGGCTTCCTACTTCGATCTCGGCGAGTGGCATATCGCCCCCGGCCTCACGCTGTTCTGGAATCCGGTGGTCGCGCTGGCCATCGCCACCACGAAGATGATGCTGGTGGTGCTGTTCTTCATGCACGTGAAGTACAGCCCCAAGCTCACCAAGCTCACCGTGGCTTCGGGCTTGTTCATGTTCCTGGTGTTGGTGGGCATGACGCTGGCGGATTACTTCACGCGGGCATGGGGACGGTGGTGAAAAGACAGTTGTCAGTGGTCAGTTGTCAGTGATCAGAATGAGGGCCGCCTGCGGGCGGCCC
>JBAWFY010000032.1:0-2107 GCA_049592335.1 Occallatibacter sp. | reverse complement strand
CTCCGACGTAAATACGGCATACGCCGAAGTCGCCGGCAATATTGCACTGTTGAAACCTTACATGGCCCAATATAACGCGCAAGCTCTTCGCGTCCGCGACACGGTGACTTACTCCTATGAGCATGGCGGTGCTTCCTTAATGGATTTTCTCAACGCGCAAAGCGACTTCCGCCAGGTGCAGCTTGCCTATGCCCAACTGATCGGCGCCTACTTAACCGCCGCCGCGCAACTCAATCTTGCCGTTGGACGCGAGGTGATCCAATGAAGAATCTTTCTCTGTTGAAGCTCGGCTTTTGCCTCGCCGGATGCGTTGCGCTGACAGGCTGCGGGAAGAAGTTCAACCCCGCAAGCGGCGAAGTTCAACAATCGCAGGTTACCCAAACCGGCGACACCGCACTGATCTCCGTGCAGGATCCAAGTCAGTTCCCACTTGTCGCGGCAGGTCGTATGGATACACCTGGCAAGCTCGATGTGACTGGCTCGGTTTTTCCAGACATCGATCGCGAGGTCCCGGTTATCTCCCTGGCCAGCGGCCGCGTCGTCGATATTCGTGCGCGCCTCGACGACAACGTCAAAAAAGGCCAGTTGCTTCTTAAAGTGCAAAGTCCCGACATCACCAACTCATTCGACACGTATTTGAAAGCTGCAAACGACGAGCAGCTGGCGAACAAGGCCTATCTCCGTGCCAAGGATTTGTTTGCGCACGGCGCTATCTCGCAGTCGATGCTTGAGCAGGCGCAGGACACGGAGGACGATGCCAAAGCCGATCTCGCGGCGGCCGACCAGCAATTGACGACACTCGGTGTCGACAAGAGCCACCCCAGCAGCGTGGTCAATGTGTATGCGCCGATCTCCGGTGTCATCGTCGCGCAGAATGTCACCAATGCCGCGGCGGCCGGCGTCACCTACACGGGCTCATCGACAGCATTTACCATCGCCGATCTATCTGTGGTTTGGATCATCTGCGACGTCTACGAAAATGATCTTCCTCAAGTGCGTCTTGGGCAGGAGGCGCAAATAACGCTCAACGCGATTCCAGGCAAAGTATTCACCGGGCGCGTGAGCGACATTGGCCCTGTCCTCGATCCGACGATCCGCACGGCGAAGGTGCGCGTCGAGGTCCCGAACCCAGGCATGTTCCGCCTTGGCATGTACGCGACGGCCACTCTGCTAAGCCGCAACACGGTTCCGCATGCGGTCGTTCCGGCCACAGCGATTCTCCATCTGCATGATCGCGACTGGGTCTTTGAGCCCGCCGGCAACAACCAGTTCAAGCGCGTCGAGGCCATTGCGGGCGATATGCTGCCGGGAAATATGCAGGAGATTCTTTCTGGAATTGCGCCCGGCCAGCAAGTCGTCAAACAGGTTCTCGAGCTCGAGGCCACGGCGGAGGCGCAATGATCCGAAAACTGGTTGACTTTGCGCTCCAGAACCGCCTTCTGGTGCTGGGCATCGGAATTGTGCTTTTTGTCTGGGGCATTGTCTCTTTCCATCGCTTGCCCGTGGAAGCTTATCCCGACGTTGCGAACAATTACGTCGACGTCATCGCGCAATGGCCGGGTATTTCTGCCGAACAAATCGAGCAACAGGTTACCATCCCGCTTGAAACCGTGATGAACGGTATTCCAGGAGTTGCGCACGTCCGTTCCTGGTCCATCTTTGGGCTCTCCACCGTGGAAATGGTTTTCGGCGAAGATACAACAGATTTCGAGAATCGCGAGCGGGTGCTTGAGCGCCTTTCGCAGGTGAGCCTGCCTCAGGGTGTTGTCCCCCAGATGGGTACAGACTGGAGCCCGGTCGGGCAGATCTATTTCTACACTCTGGAAAGCACCAACCCGGAGTACGACGTCATGAATTTGAAGTCGCTCGAAACCTGGGTGATCGAAAAAAATCTGAAGTCTGTCCCCGGCGTCGTTGACGTCAACCCTTTTGGTGGCCCGACGCGCGAATACCAGGTCCTTATCGATCCCAACAAGCTTATCGACTATGGATTGAGTATCAGCCAGGTGGAACAGCAGCTGGCTAATAACAATGCCAACGCGGGCGGAAGTTTCATCGAGGAGGGCGAGCAGCAGGTCAATGTCCGCGAAGTCGGCCTCGTCAAGGA
>JBAWFY010000031.1:0-8186 GCA_049592335.1 Occallatibacter sp. | reverse complement strand
ATCGACACCCTCGCAATGCTTGGCTGCGTAATCCGCCATTTCGAGCATGACGCGCGCATTCTGGTACATCACCCACAGGCCGCGGGGACCATCCATACGCTGCCAGGCATCTTCAGGCGTGGCGCTCAAGCCCTCTTTCCATAGAAATTGCTCGCTCAACTCGCGTGCGCTCCACTCGGGGCGCAGGCTAGCCAGCAAGGTTTCCCACGTTTGCGAATTGCGACGCTGCACACTATTGCGCCAACGAGCCAGATACAGCACGGCGGCCAAGACAGCTGCAATTTGTAGGACAGTTGCAATCATTAAGTGATCCCCAAAATCGGGTCGTTGGTAACCGGAAACCTGGTAACCGCGCCCAGAACACTTTTGAACACAATCAAGTTTTACCAGAAAACGGGGAAATTGAAAGCACAAAAACAGGCGCTTACATACGCCTTTTGTGGTATATAGCCCTAATCCGGCGGACAGTGCGCGATGGTAACTTTGGGGGGACCTGGGGCCTTTCGGCCTCCGAAAAAACTTTCGTAACGTGCCTGTAATAAATGTTTTGAGGGCCGATACCCCCTTACCAAAGTACCGCGTTTCGGGCTGTGGAAAACCGCGCCGGCTGCGCTGGGCACAGAGCAGCGGCGGACCCTCCCTGGGCACCCCTACAATGAAATCAGCGTAAATTTCCCTTTCGAGGAGCAGTTTCCAGTGCCACAACGCACGTTTAGCATCATCAAGCCGGATGCGGTCCGCAAAAACGCGACCGCCGCCATCCTGTCCGAAATTGACACGGCCGGATTCAGCATCGTCGCCATCAAGAAGGAATCCATTACCAAGCGGGAGGCGGAGGGCTTCTACGCCGTGCACCGCGACAAGCCGTTCTTCGACGCCTTGACGGACTTCATGTCGTCGGGACCCGTGATCCTGATGGTCCTGGAGAAGGACAACGCCATCGTGGACCTGCGCAAGCTGATGGGCGCCACCAACCCCGCGAACGCCGAGGAAGGAACCATCCGCAAAAAGTTTGCGGCATCGATCCAGGAGAACGCCATCCACGGCTCCGACGGCGAAGACACGGCCGCCTTCGAGATCGGCTACTGGTTCGCGGGTTACGAGCTGATCTAGCCGCGACTTCAGTCTCTACCTGTAATTTTCCAGGGAGGACAACGTGACGTTGTGGTCGGAGTTCCTGGGCAATAAACATCGCACCATTAACAAATGGGCGCATTATTTTCCGGCTTATGAGGCGCATCTCAACCGCTTCGTAAACCGGCCTGTTTTCTTTCTCGAGATCGGCTCCGGGCGAGGCGGCTCGGCGCAGATGTGGAAGCGCTACCTCGGCCCTCACGCGCAAATCCTAAGCATCGACATTAACCCTGAGTGCAGGAAGTTCGAGGAAGACCAGATCGCGTTCCGTACTGGAAGCCAATCCGATGTCGCGTTTCTCGCGAAGGTACTTGAAGAGTTTGGAACGCCGAATATCGTCCTGGACGATGGAAGCCATCGCATGAGCGACGTAGTCGAGACGTTCAGGTTTCTATATCCCCGCACAGCCTCCGACGGTGTTTACATCGTGGAAGATCTCCACACGGCCTATTGGAGCGAGTTCGGCGGAGGATTGAAGCGTGAAGGCACGTTTATCGAACTCTGCAAGAATTTGATCGACGAGTTGAATGCGGATTGGAGCCGGGGAGCCCTTACGCCGACTGATTTCACGCGGTCGACGCTTTCCATGCAGTTTTACGACAGCATTGTGGTCTTCGAGCGCGGGAGACTCCTCAAAAAACGCGATTTGCGCATCAGCGGCAGACAGAACCTGATCAAGGGCATTCTTCGCTGATCGCCGCGTTTGGGCGTTGCTGTTTTGGTCGCCGAAGGCTTGAAAGTTTGCCGGCAACAGTATCATATTCCACAAGAAGGTGAGCCGTGATGGCGTCGGACGCAGAACTCGCTGCATTGTTTCTTGAGTTCTCGCGGAAGAAGCTGTTTGGTCAATACTGGCCGCGCATGAAGACTTGCGTTGAGCCGCTGACCACGGAGCAGGTCTGGTGGCGGCCCAACGAGGCCACAAACTCCATCGGCAATCTGCTGCTGCACCTCGACGGCAATGTGCGCCAGTGGCTGGTGAACTCGTTCAACCGCGATGAAGATAATCGCAACCGACCGGCTGAGTTTGCAGCCAAAGAAGGCGCGACGGCAGCCGAGCTTCTGGACCGGCTGGACATGACGCTCCACGAAGCAGCCAAGGTGCTTGGCTGGCTGACCGCGGCCGAGTTGCTCGCGCCCTACGAGATTCAGGGCTACCACGTGCGGGGACTCGACGCCGTCTACCAGGTGGTAGAGCACTTCGGCCTGCACCACGGTCAGGTCATCTATATTACGAAGCTGCTCTCAGGCAAAGATCTCGGCTTCTATAAGGAGCTGAACAAAACGGGAAGGGCCGGCTGAGGAGCCGGCCCTTTGCGTTTTCATTCAGTGGACGTTCTATTTCAGCGTACTCATGTCGATCACGAAGCGGTATTTCACGTCCTGCTTGAGCATGCGCTCGAAGGCTTCGTTGACCTTCTGGATGGGAATCACTTCGACGTCGGCGACGATGTTGTGCTGGCCGCAGTAGTCGAGCATCTGCTGTGTCTCGGGCATGCCGCCGATGATGGAGCCCGAGAGCGCGGCGCGCTTAAAGATCAGATTGCCCACATTCAATACCGGAAACTTGTCCGGCAATCCCACCAGCGCCATGGTCGCGTCGTGTTTCAGTAGATCGGTGTAAGGGTCGAGCGAGTGCGGCGCGGAAACCGCATCGACGATCAAATCGAACGACCTGGCATGCGTTTTCATGGCCTTCTCGTCACTCGAGATCACCACTTCATCGGCGCCCAGGCGTGTCGCGTCGTCTTTCTTTTTGGCAGACGTCGTGAACTGCACCGTGTGCGCTCCAAACGAGTGGGCAAACTTGAGCGCCATGTGGCCGAGGCCGCCGAGGCCGACGATGCCAACCTTCTTGCCCGGTCCGGCCTTCCAGTGGCGCAGCGGCGAGTAAGTGGTGATGCCCGCGCACAAGAGCGGCGCTACGCCGGCCAGGTCAAGATTCGCGGGAACGGTGTGGGCAAAGCGCTCGTCGACAACGTAATTATTGGAATAGCCTCCCATGGTGATGGATCCGTCCACGCGGTCCTTGGAGGCGTAGGTGAGCGTGACGCCCTCCTCGCAGTATTGCTCTTCGCCGCGGCTGCATGGAGCGCAGTGGCGGCAGGAATCGACGATGACGCCGATGGCCGCGATGTCTCCGACCTTGAACTTTTTGGAGGCGGTCCCCACCGCGGTTACGCGGCCGACAATCTCGTGGCCCGGAACCAGCGGATAGATGGCGTTGCCCCACTCGTTGCGGGCCATATGCAGATCGGAGTGGCAAACGCCGCAGAAGAGAATCTCGACGGCGAGCTCGGTTGGCCCCGGCTCCCGGCGGCTGAAAGAGTAGGGGGCAAGTGGCGATTTGGCGTCGTGTGTTCCGTAGCCTTTGGAACTGGGCATGTGAGAATTTCCTTTCGAGAGAATGATAAAAGAGCGGGCGGGGGCTGTGCTTTGCTGGCAGTGTGCTGTTTCCCATTGATGAGTGTTAGACTCAAAATCTCATGAGGAAAAGTGCAAGATGAGGTCAACTTTCGGCGAGGCCGTGGTTGCGATTCTACTGGCATTAATAGTCGCTGTTCTGGTGGCTGTTGCTGGATTCGTCGGCGCAATCTGGGTGTGCGCACGACTCTTCACCGGGAAGCCACCGAGTCAGCATTGGCGGCTGCCCCATTCGCTGCAATTGTGGTTGGAGTGGGCGTATTCCTTGCAGTCTGTCGTTGGTTTCTACGTTATGGCAACCCACCTTCTCAATAGCAGGATGGGAGACCGTTCCCGATCGAATACTCGGGAGCGCGGAGCTACACTACGACTGCCTAACTTTTGAGACGATCCGCGGCGCTTTCGCTACCCGGGGAATGCCCTGGAGATCGCTGAAGAACTCGATCTCCTTGAAGCCGCAGATTTCGAGCAGCGCATCAATGGCCTCCCGCTGGCCATAGCCGATTTCGAGCAGAAGGATTCCGCCGGCGGCGAGCGATGTGAATGATGCGGGAATTAGGCGGCGGTAAATCGCAAGACCGTCGCCGCCGGCAAACAGTGCCTGCGCCGGCTCGTAGTTGCGCACTTCGATGTCGAGCGCGGCGCGATCGCCCTCCGCGACGTAGGGCGGATTGGAAACGATGAGATCGAATTGCTCGCCGGCGACTGGCGCAAGCAAATCGCCTTCGAGAAAGCGGATGCGATCGGCTAGACCGTTGCGTGCGGCGTTGCTTCGAGCCACGGCGATCGCGGGTGCGGAGATGTCGGTTGCCGCTATCTCGGCGAATGGCAGCGCGTGCGCCAGTGCCACGGCAATCGCGCCCGAGCCTGTGCCCACATCGACGATGCGCGGTTCGGAGGCCTCATTGGTTTGTCTCAGCTTCCCGACGAACGCAATCGCTTTTTCCACCAGGAGCTCCGTTTCCGGACGGGGAATGAGCACGTCGCGGTTTAAATGGAAAGACAGGCCGTAGAACTCGGCTTCGCCGGTGATGTACTGGATGGGTTCGCCGGCGAGGCGGCGCTCGATAGCATCGCAGAACACGGCGGCTTGTTCGGGCGCAAGCGCGTCGCCGTCGTGCGCAATCAGCCAGGCGAGATTCACTTCGGGCGCAGTTTGCCGGAGCACGTGCAGGAGCAGTGTCTCGGCATCGCGCCGCGCGCGCGTGGGATGCGGACCTTCAGCGAGAAGTTTTTCCCCTGCGTCGAGCGCGAGGTGGAGGGTTGGTCGAGCTTTGGGCGTTGTTGTCATGCGTGCAAAACAGGCAGATCTAGCTGTGGAGGCTCAAGAGCTTATTCCGATTCAAGGCGGCGTGAGCTAACCCTTTCAATTCACGAAAGAGTGACATTTTCCTGATCTTTCACCCTCGGATCGGTTGCTAAAATCGCGTGGATACGGAGATCTTCGATGACTGGATTCCCCATCCCGTCGGGAGTTGGCTCTTCCCGACGCATTAGCCACCGTGGCCTCCAATATTCTCGCCACGGCCACCCGTCCTGCTACCGATCAATGACTATTTTAGACTTTATGATTTTTTCAAAACGGAGTTCTCCCGATCGATCCCCCCGTCGATTGGGTTTCTTCGGGTTTGTGGGTTTGCTGATCGGGTGCTCATTCGGATGTTTGGGCTGCTGCAGTGCAACTGCCGGGAGTTCTACCAGCGGCGGCGGTGGTGGTGTCGTCACGCCACCCCCCGTGGTTACTACCCGCTACGGCACTACGAGCAACATCGGCGATTTCGGCCAATGGACCATCACCGGATCCAATCTTTCTGCCTCCATCGACGTAACGGACTCCTGCGGAAACACCGCAGCCACCCTGAGCCTCAGCGCCACATGCGGGTCTACAGTGAGCGATTTTGGATACCAGGTGTGTACGGCCAGCACGTTCAGCTGCGCGCTAGGGACAGCGGTTCCGGGGTGCACGGTCAACGGAAACCCGACTGCATCGTGCGCTTCGCTGGTACCCGCTAACCCCAGCGGAACCCAGTTGGCCATTTTTCCAGAGCAGGGGCTTGCGCTCTTTGCTTTTCTGCCCAATGGGACCGGAGGGTATTCCCTGCACTCGGGATACGCTCTCTCGAACAACTGCGGGGCTAACCTTTCCGGCGATTACACTTACTCCCGCACGGGTTGGGGGACGGTCGACCTCTTCGGGATCATTCGCTCCGATGCGACCCTGACCGATGTGGTTCATGCCGATTTTCGCCCATACTCGACCTCCGAGGATGTGACCCCCTTTATCGCCTACGACACCTCTGGCACGGGCGCCATTACATTTACCCCCGTGAGCTGCACCAACGGCGTGATGACCCTGAGTTACATGAATAACGGCGTGACCAACCTGGTGAACGCCTTTGTGACCACTGACGGCTTGCTTTTGATCGATCTCCCATCAGGTCAGGGGGGATTGCTGGCCTTTAACACGTCTCTTGCCGCGAATCTGTCCGATTTCCAAAATCTGACATTCGGGGGTCTGTCCTTCCCGGACAATTCTGGAACACCCAATTTTGTGGCCACGACAACTGCGGGAGTGTCGACGGATGCGGATGGAAATCCTTTGCTTCCCCTGGGCGCCATCATTACCCAGGTGCCCACGGGGCAGAACGCGGACACCACCACTGTGCAAACCGGGATGTATCTGAAAGCAGCGGCAACGCCCGATTCGACCACCACCGGCTCAAACGACACAGGTCCGTCGGGTGGCTCTGGCCCCACGGGCGGTCCCGGCCTGCCAGACTACACTCAAGTTCCGTCACCCACCCCAGGTAATCCGGGCAGCTCTGCCTACGCCGACAACGTGCTGTCCGCTACGTACCCCGCTCCCGCGGCTGTTCCCGGACTGATCAAGCTCGGGGGCGATTACGTGGACGGCGGCCGGGTGGTGATGAGCGCGATGAACGTACCGGTCCCGGGCGGCGGAAACATGATTGTCGCCATGGGCTCCACATATAATTGGCGAACCGACAATGTTCCGTCGGGAACGCTGCAAAACACCGGCAATTTCATCGTATTCAGTACCGGCACGATGCAGCCGGCGATCCCGCTGGTCAACGCGGTGAATCCCAGCAACGTCAACGCGGTTTCTATGTTCAATTCCTGCGAGGGGCATGCCTATCCGGAAAATACTTCACCCAATAGCGCGAAGAACTACTTCTACCCGAATTCGACGAACTTCAACACCAACGACGTGCTGCCCGAGTACGCAATGTGCTCGGGTACGGTGAGCCAGCCCAACAGCGAAGCCAGCGATCAGACCCGTGGCCAAACGATCACGCTGTTCTGCGACAACAGCTCGACCCAGATCCGATATTTTCATGTGAACGTGAACCCTTCTCTCGAAACTAATCTTTTGGCCCAGGCCGCCCAGCCGCCTCAAGCTCCAATGCACTTCAATGCAGGAGACCAACTGGGCTACGCCTACATGCTGAATGGCACGGCCACCGTTTGGTACACGTCCTCCAACTTTGACATCGCCGTGAGCGAAGGCAACAACGACAATACGGAGGACTACTTTTCCAAGCTGACTCCAGCGGCATTTGCGGCCTGGGCTTCCCGCGGAGTGACTTCGGTGGGGCAAAGCCTCAAATCGCCAGCGCCCAATTGCGACGGCGTGTTTACGGATGGTTTCAACAGCAGCGGCGCCGTGATGGGTGCAATTTTGGAATTCAGTCCGCTGAATTAAACCCCACACCATGACTTCTTTTTGCTGCTGGTCCCATCTGTCAGGAATGTACCCACTTTGGCACTTTGACCGCGTGAATTCGAACCGACGCATCTCGCACTTCCAAGTCCGATCATCGGAACCTGGGGCACCAACGGTCGACGCGTTACGCAACTGGTGAAAATGGTTTAAACCGGGTAGCGTTCGAGCGCGATGGCGTGTTTGGCTACGGTGCGGCTCAGGGCCACGGCATCGGCAGGCGTGAAGCGCGACAAACGCCGCAGGATGGCAAGCTGCGTCGCTAGCGCGTCGCCTTCGCCGCAGGCAGCGAGCACGCGGCGCGACGCTCGCTCGGCCAGCGCCATTGCTTCATCAGCAAGCAGGCCCGTCATGGCCGCGGCAGCCTCAGCCGGGTTGCGTTTGCCCGCGGCTAACTTCTGCGCGCGCAGGAGCGCCGATTCGAGGGCATACACCTGGGCAATCATGTCGGCAAGATCGGCAACAATCTCCTGCTCGTTTTCGAGCGCGGTCATGTAGCGCTGGCTGGCAACGCCTGCGGCAAACAACGTTATTTTTTTGGTTTTGGACAGAACTTCTGCTTCACGCGCCAGCGGCTCGCCGGAGCCTTGCGCGCCGTCGAGCGATGGCGGCTCCGTCACCTCGTCCATCACGCGCTTGATGGCCGCGAGCAGCGGCAATTTGCCGCTCATGGCCCGCTTCATCATCCAGCCGGTGACGATGAGGCGGTTGATCTCGTTGGTGCCTTCAAAGATGCGGTTGATACGCGCGTCGCGATAGGTCCTCTCCGCCGGATACTCCTCGGTGTAGCCGTAGCCGCCCATGGTGGCGATCAGCTCATCCGCAACCAGAGACAACATCTCCGAGCCGTAGATTTTCAGGATCGAGCACTCGACTGCGTACTCTT
>JBAWFY010000030.1:0-4299 GCA_049592335.1 Occallatibacter sp. | reverse complement strand
TAGCATGCGCAGAACCGCTTTTGCGGCTGCTCCGGTTCCGGGATGAAAGTACACGTGACCCGCCGCTAAGAATTGTCCGGCGGCATCAGGCAAATATCGGGCAAATTGCGATAGCGCTCGGCAAAATCCATTCCGTACCCAACCACAAACAGGTTCGGGATGGAAAATCCAACGTAGTCGGCCTCGATTTTTTCGATGCGCCGCGAAGGCTTGTCGAGCAGCGCGGCAATACGCAGAGACTTGGGATGATGCTGCAGGAAAAGCTTGCGAAGATAGGCCAGCGTCAGCCCGGTATCGAGTATGTCCTCGACCACAAGAACGTTTTTGCCCTCGATGGGCTGATCCAAATCCTTGATGAGCTTCACGGCTCCCGAGGACCGCTGGCCTTTGCCGTAGCTCGACACGGCCACGAAATCGAATGTCGCATCGGCCTGGATGGCGCGCGAGAGATCGGTGAGAAAAAACGCTGCGCCCTTCAGCACGCCGATCATGACAAGTGGTTCGCCATTCAGGTCGCGAGCGATCTCCGCGCCCATCTCGGCAACCCGATCGGCAATCTGCTGGCGGGAATAAAGCACCTCGAGGCTTTGGGTTGCTAACGTTGCCATGAGGACAGTATCGCTCGAAGTACCCGTTTTCGGCTTGTGTAAATCCGTGCCGCCGAAATCGCCGGTCACCTCAGATTCCCCGCGAATCGATTCGCAGACTTCACACGTCTATACTAGAGAGGCATGGTTCCCTATATACATCTTGCATCGCTCAATATTCCTACATTCGGACTGATGTTGTGGTGCGCCACGGTGGCAGCTGCGATTGTAGTGGACCGCGGATTCAAACGGGAGGGCATCGAGGCCGATGCTGTTGGAATGGTGGCCTTTGCCCTGGTGGCGGGGATCGTAGGCGCTAAGTTGTGGCACGTGCTGGACTCTCCGGACGAATTCAGAGTCGAACACTGGCGTGTTTTGTGGGACACGGCGGGATTCGCCTGGTATGGCGGATTGACCTTTGGCATCCTGGCGCTGGTTTTGCAAGGTGTCCGCGCAAAGATCGGCGCTCTGCGCACGTTGGACCTGTGTGCGCCCGCTGCGGCCATCGGCTACGGCATCGGGCGCATCGGCTGCTTCCTCTCCGGCGACGGTTGCTACGGCATTGAGATCAAGCCTGTCCACCTGTTCGGCGCCACTTTTCATCCCTGGGGCATGGCCTTCCCACGTGGCATCGAGCCGGTGTTCCATCCCGTTTACCCGACGCCGCTCTATGAACTGGCGACCGGCCTTCTAATCGGCGCATATCTGTGGTGGCGCGCAGGCAAGCCCCACGCCGTGGGTGCAATTCTTGGCCAATACTTCGCCTTGGCCGGCACAGCTCGTTTTCTGGTTGAATTCATCCGCCGCAACCCTAAGGTGCTCTGGGGATTATCGAATGCCCAACTGGCCAGCGCCGGAGTCGTGGTGCTGGGAATTGTGCTTATTGCGTGGGCGGCAACTCGGCCGGCATTGACGCCTGGGACGGTTCCGGTTCCTGTCCAAAAACCCGCGTGAGTTTACGCTCTCGCTTTGGATCGACGCGTTACGTGAACTGACTCCGAAAGACTGCTTTGATGTGCGCCAACCGATTTTCTAGCGCCTTCATTTCCTCTTCAAGGCCGAGGCGCCGCGCAAGCCCGATGGCGTCGTAGAAGCACTCCTTGGCATCGCTGTAACAGGCCGTCGCACCGCTTGAAGAATGGGCCTCGTACATGTCGTCGTAGGCCTTTTCACCCATGGCCTTCAGCCGCTCCAATTGCTCGATTTGTGATTTGCGCTCCGCGTCTTCGCCCATCGTGCGCCCTCACCTTGAGACGGCAGCGGTTCGGGGCACCGCCCGCACTGTGGGAAAATAGCCGGTGCGCGTACGCACAGTCAGCTTACCCATCCCCTTGGCTGCGGCCGTCACCTCAACTTTGCGGAAACCCGGCTCCGATGCGGGCTTGGTGGAATGGTAGCCGATGGTGTACTGCGTGCGAATATCCCGCGCCACCTCGGCAGCAATCCCGTCCACCTCTTCCATGGACTTCGGGAAGAAAGCCATACCTCCGGTCTCGCTCGATAGCAGCTCGAGCGCGTTGCGCGCATGACGGACCTCCGAGCGGCTCATCTCGTCGCCAAAGAGCAGGCCGATGGTGTAAATCACCGGTCCGGAGAGGCGCTGTACTTTGGTAATGGTCTGCTCAAGAGTGTCGGTAGATGCATTATCGTCGCCGTCGGTGATGATCACCAGCACCTGCTTGGGCCGCTTGGCGTCGGAGGCCAGCTTGTCTGCCGAAGCAACCACGGCGTCGTAAAGCGCGGTGCCGCCCTTCGAGTCGATGTGCGACAAGCCTTCGCGCAGCAACTTGATATTCGAAGTGAGTTCGCAGTCGATGAAGGCCTCGTCGGAGAAGTTCACCACGAATGCCTCATCAAGGGGGTTCGAGGCCTGGACCAGGTCGAGCGCCGCTTTGTTGACGGAGGGGCGCTTGCGGTACATCGAGCCGGAGTTGTCGATCACCAGACCCATCGAAACCGGCAGATCGGTGTGCTGAAAGCTGATGATGTTCTGCTTGACTCCGTTCTCGTAAACCTCGAAGTTGTCCTTGTTCAGGTCCTCGACCAGTCGTGTGCCGTTGAGCACCGTGGCGTTGAGCACCACTTCTTCCACGTCGGTGTGGAGCAGATAGCCTTCGCCATTCTTGCGGATGGTTCCCGCCGCCGGCGCCCCAGGCATCGCGTCAGGCGAGCGCACGGGATCGGTATCCCGGGTGAGCGCCGGAGACTTGGCAGTGGATGCGTTCGAAGGCGTCTGCTGTGCCGGCAGCGATAGACCCGATGCGATGAGAATTGCGGCGAAAACCGCCTTACTGCAATGGCGCATAGTACCCGGTACGTGCATAAACCGACAGCGGAGGCAATCCCGGAGGAGGGTTCACCTTTACCTTCACTTTACGCCACTTGCCGTCGCGGTTCAGGTTCTTCGGCTTGTAGCCGATCACGTATTGATTGCGCAACTCGGTAGAGATCTTCTCGGCGATGTCGCTCATCTCGTCCACATCGTCCACGCGGAACATGCGCCCTCCGGTCGCCGTGCTGATGTCGTCCAGCAGTTGAGGGCCGGTTCGCTCCTCGGGCGTGGGCGCGTAGGGATCGAAGATGCCGATCGAGTAAATCTCCACATCGGCTTCGCGTACCGCCGCGCGCACCTCACCCTCGGTGTAGCGTGAGCGGTTGTCGCCGCCATCGGAGACCACCAGAAGCGCCTTGCGCTGATGGTGGGCGTCTTTCATTTTTGCGATGCCGTAATAAATGGCGTCCAGAAGCGCCGTGCGATGCTCCGCATGCACTGTGGCCAGCCGCGCCTGAATTTTGTCCACCGAATCCGTAAAGTCCTCGATCAGCTCCGGCCGGTCGTTAAAGCCGATGACAAAGAACTCGTCCTGCGGGTTGGCAGTCTTGATGAATTGCAGAATCGACTCGCGCGCGCGAATCAGCTTCGACGTCATGGAGCCTGAGAGATCGAAGATGATGCCGATCGATACCGGCGCGTCTTCGCAGGCAAAGCTCCAGATCTTTTGCTGGCCGTTGTTCTCGTAGATCTGGAAGTCCTGCTGCTCGAGTCCGGTGACAAGCCGGTTCAGCGGATCCGTTACAGTCACCGGAACCAGCACCAGATCGACGTTCGCGCGGATAAACGAGCCCGGATGGATGCGCATCGCGTTCGAGCCGGATTCCGGCCCTGCTTCCGCGCCCTTCGGCTCCGCGCCAGGCGCCGGGGAGTTGGCCGCCGGCGGCTCCACGTGGATCCGGTTCAGCTGGTCTTCCTGGCCCCCCGCACGTGCCAGAATGAACAGAGCAACCAGCATGCAGAAACCAAGGAGGCTAACCCGGCTGAGGTTACCGTCCCCGTTTGAGATCGCGTGCTTGTGGGGATCGACAATCATGCGGCACCAAGGAGGTAGAACGCGATAGTACCACATCGGGACCCGCCCGGGACCAGCTCAGGGTTACGCCAGTTCGCTGGGATACAATCAAGCCTGAACACCCCGAAAACACCCGCCGTTAGCGGCAGGGGCGGGGTGCAGATTCCACCCTACTTACGGCGGAGTACGACCTTCCTCATGGCTCGCATATATCCTTTTCGCGCCTGGCGCTACAATCCCTCCGCGGTCCGGCTGGACGACGTGGTGACCCAACCCTACGACAAGATTTCACCGGCCATGCAGCAGGCTTACTACCAGCGCAGCCCCTACAATCTGATCCGTATCATCCTGGGACTGCCTGAA
Organism: Occallatibacter sp.; assembly: GCA_049592335.1. Lineage (GTDB taxonomy): Bacteria > Acidobacteriota > Terriglobia > Terriglobales > Acidobacteriaceae > Telmatobacter. The sequence continues at coordinate 2 of JBAWFY010000030.1, read as the reverse complement.
CT
>JBAWFY010000029.1:0-6888 GCA_049592335.1 Occallatibacter sp. | reverse complement strand
AAGTAGACATAGACGCCGGGATCGACCAGCAGCGTTACATTTGACGGTATTGACAGCGGGCCGGTGAGAAACGCATCGTGGCCTGCGCCGTCCACAGAAAGTTCAACAGCCTGGCCGGGATTGCTGGAGGAGCAGCTATTGAGCGCAGCCTGAATGCGCGCGCCATCAGGATTAGTGACCGTGGCATCAACCGAAGCGGGAAGGTCGTCGTTGACCGAGGTAAGTGCCGCGTTGAGTTGTGTGCAAACCGCCGGGAAGGACGGCTCGGTGACGGTGCGGCTGTCGCCGGTAGCCACTGCTGGAGCTTGCGGAGGCGCAGTTACAGTGATGGATGTGGCGCTCGTGGTGCTGCTGGTTGCGTAGTTAGTATTGCCGTCGTATGCCGCTGTCAGCAAGTGACCGCCAATCGCAACGCCACTCAGTGACCATGCGCATGTTCCAACGGAGAGCGTGCAGGTAGTAGCGGCCGCTGGCCCACCATCCAGATACAGAGATACGACCTCGGAAGCAGCAGTGGGCGTGACGGTCACGGTGCCTGTGAAGGCAGAGCCCTCAGTAATGCTGGTGCTGCTGGTCATGCTCAGCGTGGTGGTCGTCGATACCTGTGCAATGTTGACGGTGATTCCATTTGAGAGGCTTGTGCCGCTATTGCTATCGCCGCCGTAGCTCGCTGTAATCGTCGGAGAGCCGGCATTCACATTGGTCAGGGAGAAGGTGCAGCCACTGGTGTTGCCCGTAGCGTTCGACAGAGTGCAGGAACCCAGCGTTGTGGAACCGGAAAGCAGAGTCACCGTGCCGGTGGGATTCAGGCTGCCCGAGGCCGGTGTCACAGTTACCGACCCGTTGATAGAGGCGCCAAAGGTAATGCTGGTGATAGGAATGTTCAGCGTGGTGGTGGTAGCAATCGCAACGGACGCCGCGCTGCTGAGCGCCAGTGTCGAGCCGCCGGTGAAAGTTACCGTATCGGTTGCAGTCGCGGTGTTGGCGGTCACGGCCAGTTCGCAATTGCTTCCCGCAGGCAGCGTGAACGACAAAGGCGTGTTGCATCCGTTGCTGTGGCCCGCGCTAAACGTAAAGTCCGTCGCGACGTTGCCGTCCGAATTCGAGGAGATCCCGCCGCTATAGCTCGTATTGCCGATATTGGTGATCGTTGCGTCGCCCGTTCTCTCATCGGGAATGGTTGGCAGCGTTGCGGCCATACGGTTGAAGTAGCCGATGCCTGCGGCGCTGGCGCTATCGGCCACATAAAGGTTGCCGTTCGGATCGAGCGCCAAGCCAACCGGAATCGTGAATCCGCCGGCTATCGCCGCTGTCGTGCCGCTGAGAGATATCTCCACGACTTCGCCGTTCGTTGAATCGCCATAGTAAGCGTCGCCTGCCGCATCCACGGCCACACTCATGGGAGTTGTGCCGGCAAGAAGCGTTTCAGCGGCCTGCTGCGTCACAGCGCCATCGACAATCGAAAGTTCTTCGATTTCGTTCAGCCCGGTGTCGACCACATAAACGTTGCCGTTGGAATCCACGGCCAAGGCCACGGGGGTTTCAAATCCGCTCCCCAACGCCATCTGCGCGCCGTTGCCGACCGGCTGAACGATTACGCTGCCTGTCTCGGCAATGTATAGGTTGCCCAATGCGTCAACTGCCACGCCCATGGGACTGGTTAAACCACTGACGATCGCTGTCCCCGTGATCTGGTCGCTGCTTGTGCTGGCCCCTGGGAATTCCACGATCTCGTTTGTCCCGGAGTTGGCCACAAAAAGGTTTCCCGCTCCGTCAATGGCTACCTGGTGCGGATTGGTAAGGCCGCTGCCAATCTCGACTGGCGTGCCTCCTCCGTTCGGTGTGCGGTAGACCGTGCCATTGTTGTAGGCAATATAGACATTGCCCGCCGAATCCGTCGCCACGCCCTCGGGCCCGCTCACGCTGCCCAGCGTAGAACTCGTGCCCGGATCGATGGCCAACGATGCTCCGTTGCCGACGCCGCTCAGGTACGTGGGGGTCATGGTAACGGCAGAGCTGTCGATGGTGGCTGAAATCTGCACCGCGCCGCTGCGCATGCCTGAATTGGCCGGCGCAAACTTTACTGGAACCTCGCATGTGGTGATTGTGCTCGACGAGCTGCTGACGCTGCTGGCGGTGGTCTGGAATCCCTTTAGCGTGGTTGCGCCCGAGCAGGTGTCGCCTGTTCCTCCAGCAGCCGTGAACTCGGAGCCGGTTGTATTGCCCTGTGTCAGAAGCGCCTCTGACGGGCCGTTGGCCGTGTATGAAGTGCCTCCAGTGAGCAGCTCGAAGGCAAGGTTCTGGGTCACCGAACTGCCCACCGCCGTAGGCGGAAAGCTGTTGGTGAAGGTCAGTTTGCGGATTTGGGCGTATCCGTTGTCGGCAAAGTAGAGATTGCCGGAAGGATCGAAGGAAGGATTGCCGAAAATGTGATCTTCTTTACTCTCCGTCGCAGGGCAGCCGTCGCCGTAATTATCCGTCATTGAAGAGCCGGTTGTTCTCCCGGCGCAGTTATCGCCGGCGCCCAGCGTCGATGTCGCCGCGCTTCCGGCCAGAAATGTTAGATAAGCGGTATCCGCATTGATCTTGGCGATCAGGCCGGCGCCGCTGTAGTCGGCCACGTATATGTTTCCATGACTGTCGAGGGTAAGCCCCTGAATCTTGTCAAACACTGCCGAAGTCGCCGGTCCGCCGTTTCCTGTTGCTGAGCTTCCGGTAGTGGTACCGCTACCGGCGATCGTGTAAACATCGCCTACCGTCTGGGTGGTGACTGTTGAACAAGTCGAGCTGGTGTTCCCCTCTTCCAGGCAGATGAGTGTTGCTACCGACGCACCAGCGGCATAGATCACACGCACGGTCGAAGGCGCGCCTGAGGCCCCGCCGCCGTTGTCGCCGATATAGACGTTCCCGAAGTTGTCTACCGCAATCCCGATGGGGTCGACGAACGCGGCTCCGATAGCCGATGTTCCCGAAGACGGCACGCTGCTCAGCACAGTGCAGGAAGAACTACCACAGTTCCCACCGATGGTATGGATGTATCCGGCGCCAACTCCGCCGCTGGTCGAATTATTGGGCCCGTTCACCATGCGAATTGCGCCGTCCGTATAGTCGGTTATGTAGAGATTCTCGCTTGCATCGACCGCGATCGCATAAGGATTATGAATGTCCCCGCTGATCGCCAAAACGCCATCCAGATACGCGCCCGTATTGCCGGCGATCAGGTAGATGTAACCGATTTGCGGCGTGAGGGTGGGATTCTCCACCGTCACGAGCTCAGCCGCAAGGTCCGTAGCGTTCGCTAGAATCACATAGATGTGCGAGTTGCTTTCGTCGGCGACAAACACATTACCATCGCTGTCGACGGCCACGCCGTAGGTCTTCTTGATATAGGACTCGGTTGCGGGGCACCCGCTGCCGCCGTTGTTCTTGCCCTCGGCCCCGCTGGTCCTATTGCAGTAGTATGGCGATGAAAGCGCGGCTTGATAGCCGCCTCCAACCGTATAGACATAGCCCGCTTCAGGCAGAAGTCCGGCGTGCGTCACGTTCGCATTTTCAATCATCGAGGTCGCGGGATTGGCGACGCCGTTCACCGTGGTTGCGCCCGCATAGATCACACGCACTTCGCCCCAATCGGTTGAAGTATTGTCGATCTCGCTGAAGTAGACGTTGCCCCACTTGTCCGCGGCCGCGCTGTAGGGGCCCGCTCCGCCGCTCGGCTCAAGGATGATCGAATTCGCCGGGCATCCATCTCCTAAATTGGCGCCCCCTGTCGTCGACACATTTGTAGACAGATTGGTGCAAGATGTCGGCAGCGTCTCGGATACCGCTCCTAAGGAGATGTATCCGGCGGCAGAGCTGACATACGGCACCTCGACCATCATCGGCGGCGCGGTAGGGGTCTGTGCTCCGGCGTTAAGCAGTAAGGTGACGCATAGTACAGGCAGGGTTGCAACAACAAGGCGAATTCGAGGCAGCATGATGAATCTCCGGAAGCAGCTATGGGCGAATCGAGAAGCGTGAGTGCGGGTCGCGCAGAACCCGCAAGAGAAGTTTCAAGACCGGATGTGGTCAGACCTCTTCAGCGAAAGAAATTATCTTAGCAAGCCTCGGTAACTGTCAATAGGACAATCATTCGAATCAGCCAGACCCCTATTGCCGCATGGAAGGTCATCGGATCTTGGCAGTTCGCGGTATTTGGCAAAAGAGATTGCTAAGGCTTGATCAGCCGTGGCCGCGAGTTCCCTCAAAGGCTCCAAGGACCTGACCGGCGCTCAAGCGCCCGGACCTCGCGTAGTCGACGATGTAAAGTCGAAGAACAGCGACGACAAGCAAGTTCGGCACGCTGCACGAGTGGACTGACCAATGCTTTGTGCCCGTGCAAGAGTGTAGCGTAGTCTAATGTGGCCTGGGATTTCTGCGCCAGGTCAAAAGTTAGCTCCTCGCGAAATCATCGGTCTGGAAATGTGTACTTGACAGAGCCTTCAAAAACCACAAAGCTCCACAGCTCAATGAGCTCACTCTTATCCGGCTGTAGACGACTTCGTAGCCGTCATTGCATCCGTCTCTCAACGAATCATTAACAAAAAACGCGCCTTCTGGTGCCAGAGCACCTGGGCTAAGACCAGAGGCTCCACTTTTGAGATCATATTAAGTTTGTAAAATATTGAAAAGAATGGTCGGGGAGAGAGGATTCGAACCTCCGACCCCCTGGTCCCGAACCAGGTGCTCTACCAGGCTGAGCCACTCCCCGAACCTCTTCGATTCTATCGTAACTGCGCGATTCTCGCTGGAGGGATTCGGGCGAGGGACGGCACAGGCCGCCGTCCTGTGAAATCGGGCTCCGGAAGACTCTCATGCGAGAATGACACTAGCCGCGTGCCGCCGCGCGCTCTCCCAATGCCTGACCGCCAAGGGGGGAATAATATGAGCGAACTGATCTTGGAGCCGCGCCTCACCGCGGTGGTCGTGATCGATCTGCAAAAGGGCATCGTGGAATTTCCCGGAACGCCCCACTCTCCGCAAGGCGTCATCGCCAATGCCGTTGCACTTCTCGATGCGGCGCGGGATGCGGGTGCGCAACCGATTCTGGTGCACGTGGGCCGCTCGGCTGACGGTCGCGACGGTCTCAATACGACGAGCGATCAGCCGATGCGCACGGGCGGTGCGCTGCCGCCCGATTGGAGCGAGCTGATTCCCGAGCTCAACCGCCAGCCCGACGACGTTGTGATCCTCAAGCGGCAATGGGGCGCGTTTTATGGGACGGATCTCGAGTTGCAATTGCGACGGCGCGGGCTCAATACGATCGTTCTGTGCGGCATCGCGACGGCGATCGGAGTGGAGAGCACGGCTCGCGACGCTTACGAACGCGGGTTCGAGCAGGTGTTCGCGGAGGATGCGATGACCGGGCGCGAGGCGGAAAGCCATGCCAATGCGATCACGAATATCTTTCCCCGCATGGGACGCGTGCGCTCGACGGCAGAGATTGTGGTGGCGCTGCGCGCGGGCAAAGGCGCTTCGTAATCCAGGTTCGGTTTCGCGCGAGATTTAGAGAATGTAGCGCGATAGATCCTGGTCTTTCACGATCGAGGCCACCATTTGCTTTACGTAGGCGTCATCGACGAGGAAGACCTTTTCCGGGCCCGAGGCTGTCATGCGTTCCTGGTAGGGCAACGGTGTTGAGGATTCATCCTTGACGGCCTTTGCGACGGCCGCGGCTGCCTGTTCGTCGGCGGTGCGGCGCGCCACGTCGGGCGCGAGGAAGCTGATGTCCTCGAGCACGCGCTCCATAATGGTGTGCAGGCGGCGCGCGCCGATGTTTTCGGTCTGCTCGTTCACTTTGAAGGCGAACTCCGCCATTTCGCGCAGCGCTTCCGGGGCAAACTCGAGGCGTACGCCCTCGGTCTCGAGCAGGGCCGAGTACTGCTTGGTCAGCGAGGCCTTGGGCTCGGTCAAGATGCGCAGAAAATCTTCAACGGTGAGCGATTGCAGCTCCACGCGAATGGGGAAGCGGCCCTGCAGCTCGGGGATGAGGTCGCTGGGCTTGGAGACGTGGAACGCGCCCGCGGCGATGAAGAGAATGTGATCGGTGCGCACCATGCCGTAGCGCGTATTCACGGTGGTACCTTCGACAATGGGCAGAATGTCGCGCTGGACGCCTTCGCGAGACACATCGGGCCCGTGGCCTCCTTCGCGGCCGGCAATCTTATCGATTTCGTCGAGGAAGACGATGCCGTTCGATTCGACGCGCTCCACTGCGACTCGATTCACGGCGTCCATGTCGATGAGCCGGCCTTCTTCCTCCTGCACCAGGTAGTCGAAGGCGTCGGCCACTTTCATCTTTTTCTTTTTGGTGCTGCCGCCGAAGATGTTCGGCAGCATGTCCTTGAGATTCATCTCCATGTCCTCAAGGTTCTGGTTGGAGATGATGCCAAACTGCGGCATGGAGCGTTCGCGGGCGTCGATCTCCACGATGCGATCGTCGAGCTTGCCCTCGCGGAATTGCTGGCGCATTTTCTCGCGCGAACGCTGATGACTCTCTGCGCCGGGCAACGACAACTGGCCGTCTTGCCCGTGCGGCGCCGCGGGAGGGGGAGGCAGCAGCACATCAAGCAACCGCTCTTCCGCGTTCATTTCCGCGCGGTCTTCTACCTCTTCCAAGCGCTCCTCGCGCACCATGTCGATGGCGATCTCGACCAGGTCGCGGATGATCGATTCGACGTCGCGGCCCACGTAGCCCACCTCGGTGAACTTCGACGCTTCCACCTTGAGGAACGGCGAGTTGGTAAGCTTGGCGAGGCGGCGCGCAATTTCGGTTTTGCCCACGCCGGTGGGACCGATCATGATCATGTTCTTGGGCATGATGTCGTCGGCCATGTCGGGCGGCAGCTT
>JBAWFY010000028.1:0-4967 GCA_049592335.1 Occallatibacter sp. | reverse complement strand
TCTGAATCACTACTATAACGCGGGCATGGTTGGGATTCCGGCCGAGCATCGGGAGTTCCTCGCGGAATGGAAGAGGATGATCGAGCTGGCAGAATCTCTGGGCTACGACTCGAGAGTCCTTGGGCATGGCAGCCGGGAAGCGCCGTTCAATATGGGTGATCAGGATGCCTTGAATCTGGCAGTCATGTACACCCGGTGCCCACTTACCACGCTTGGCCCGCAGGGAATGGGTTTTATATTCGGCGCGTCGATGGCGATGTATCATGCCGTGGGGCAAAAGCCGTGGCGAGGATCGTTTCTGTTGCGCGCACTGAAGGGCATGCCGCCTTCCGGGGCAGCAAAATGTTTCCTCGCGCACGCAGTCGAACCCATCCGCGCCTACAGCACGGTCACACTTCTAGCCAAGCGGCTCGAGTGCTCGCTGGCTTCGCTCATTGGACGTTTCTATCGCCGTTCGTAACCGCCCCTATATCGACACATAGCTTCGGCGATTGTGCGTAAGTCTTAATTGACGCGTGTTGTAGTTGTAGTCGAGCACGCCGATCATTCCATTCAAATCAGGAACGATTTATGACGAAAGTAGCACTGGTTACAGGCGTCACTGGACAGGATGGCGCCTATCTATCCGAGCTCCTATTAGGCAAGGATTACATTGTTCATGGCATTAAGCGCCGATCCTCGTCGTTCAACTCTGGACGCATCGATCATATGTACCAGGATCCTCACACTCCCGATACGCGTTTTCGGATTCACTATGGGGACATGACCGACTCGACGAATCTTATCCGCATCATTCAGGCGGTGCAGCCGGACGAGATATACAATCTCGCCGCGCAAAGCCACGTGCAGGTGAGTTTCGAGACGCCCGAGTATACCGCGAATGCGGATGCCACCGGTGCGCTGCGCATCCTGGAAGCGATACGAATTCTGGACCTGACTAAGAAGACGCGCTTCTATCAGGCGTCGACCTCGGAGCTGTTCGGGAAAGCGCAGGAAGTTCCACAGAAGGAGACCACCCCTTTCTATCCGCGCAGCCCGTACGGAGTGGCGAAGCTTTACGGCTACTGGATCACGGTGAATTATCGCGAAGCCTACGGCATGCATGCATCGAACGGAATTCTGTTCAATCACGAGAGCCCCATACGCGGCGAGACCTTTGTGACCCGCAAGATTACACGAGCCGTGGCGGCGATCCACCTGGGCGCGCAAAAGGTGCTCTACATCGGCAACCTGGATGCCAGGCGAGACTGGGGTCATGCGCGGGATTACGTGGAAGGCATGTGGCGGATCGTGCAACAGCCGGAGCCGGACGACTATGTTCTGGCAACGGGCGAGACACACAGCGTGCGCGAAATGGTCGAGCTGGCCTTTTCCCGAGTGGACCGCACCATCGAGTGGCGCGGAAAGGGCATCGACGAGATCGGAGTCGACGCAGCCACCGGCGACCCGCTGGTGAAGATCGATCAGCGTTACTTCAGGCCGACTGAAGTGGATCTGTTGCAGGGCGATCCCTCCAAGGCGCGTCGCGTGCTGGGCTGGCAGCACACGGTGAGTTTCACGGAACTGGTTTCGGAGATGGTGGACTCCGACCTGAAGGCAGTCGCTCGCGAATCGGATCGAGAGCACGGCAATGAGTAGCTTCGATCTAAGCGGAAAGCGGGTCTGGGTGGCCGGCCACCGCGGCATGGCAGGTTCGGCGATTGTGCGGCGGCTCGCGCGCGAGCAGTGCGAGCTCGTCACCGTAACCCGTAGCGAGCTCGACCTCCTGCGCCAGGCGGATGTCCACGCCTGGCTGGCAGACCGGAAAATCGATGCTGTTTTTCTTGCCGCCGCAACTGTGGGCGGCATTATGGCCAACGCTACGCGGCCCGCGGAGTTTCTCTACGACAATCTGGTGATTGAAACCAACGTGATTCACGCGGCCAAATGCGCGGGCGTGAAGAAGCTTTTGTTTCTGGGCTCGTCCTGCATCTATCCGCGGCTGGCAGAGCAGCCCATGAAGGAAGAAGCGCTGCTCACCGGCGCGCTCGAGCCCACCAACGAGTGGTACGCCATCGCCAAGATCGCCGGAATCAAATTATGCGCGGCATTTCGCCGGCAATACGGGTGTGACTTTGCTTCGGTGATGCCGACGAATCTCTATGGACCGGGCGACCGCTACGACGCCGAGAACGGCCACGTGGTGGCGGCGCTCATCATGAAGATACACGCCGCACGCATGGCAAACAGCGCCACGGTGGAGCTTTGGGGCAGCGGAACGCCGCGCCGCGAGTTCCTTTTCACCGAAGACCTGGCCGACGCTTGCGTGTTCGTGATGAAGAATTACTCCGGCGAGCTCTTTCTGAACGTGGGCACCGGGCGGGACATGACGATTCTGGAATTGGCGGAGAGCATTGCGCGAGTCGCTGGCTGGAACGGTAAATTCACTTTCGATCGTTCGAAGCCCGACGGTATGCCGCGCAAAGTAATGGACGTTAGCCGCCTGGCTGCATTGGGATGGACCGCCCAAACCTCCTTCAACGAGGGGATCAGGCAGGCCTACGAATCGTATGTTCGTAATGTGGCCGCCCAGGTGACCTAAGTACGTAACCCAGGTACCTTCGGGTCGAACTTAGGTAATAGCTCTGAACGGGGTTTGTGAAGACCGCAACTTTGCGAAATAATAGGGCCACAAATGAGCACCGCAACTGTGCAACGCGAGCGCACCGTGCATCATATCGCCGACAGCGCCGAAGAAAATCCGTATCATCGTCCGTCGTTCACTTTCAAACACCGGCTGGCACGTCTGCTGTGGCAGATGACGTATGTGCTGTTTTATCGCCTGTCGCCTTCGCCGCTGCATTGGTGGCGTGCGATGCTGTTACGGCTGTTCGGCGCCAAGCTCGGTTCAGGCTGTCATTTTTATCCCGCCGGAAAAGTTTGGGCTCCGTGGAACCTGGTCTGCGAAGACTGCTGCACGCTCGCCGATGGAGCGGAGATCTACAATCCTTCGCCGATTTATTTGGAATCCCACTGCGTCATTTCGCAGCAAGCTTATGTCTGCGGAGCTACGCACGATTACAACCATCCAGACTTTCCCATGATCTCGTACTCCATGCGCCTGGGCGCGTATTCCTGGGTCTGCGCGCGAGCTTTGGTTTCTCCGGGCGTGAATGTGGGAGAAGGCGCGGTGCTGGGGCTGGGATCGGTTGCAACTCGCGATCTGGAGCCATGGACCGTATATAGCGGTTCACCGGCAGTCGGAGTCAAGACCCGCGTCAAGAACCCTCTCGCAAGCCGGATTGTGAACTGATTGTGCCCGCAGCCTGAGTAGCAAGGCTGCGGCCTTTGAACGTCTCCGTGTGCGCACTACCTGCGCGTTGCCAATCTCATTCAATCAAACCGTCGCCTATCCTGAGCCTCGGTCCTGTCACGGCAGCATCGCAAAATAGAATAAAAGAACCAATGAAGAAGCCAAGGTTTAGGGCCGCATTCGTTTCCTGCCTGATGGGACTGTCGCTTGCGACATCTGCCTGCACTGTTCAAGTTGCGGCGCAACAGCCTGGCGCTGGTGAAGCTGCGGCACCGAGCGGCGCCAGCCAAGCAGCCGCCCCATGCGAGCCTTCCAAGCTGGGCTCGCCGTATATCCCCGTCGATAGTTGGGTCTATCCCGCGATGCTGCGGCTTTATTCGCTGGGATACGTTGACAGCGTGTTTCTCGGGCTGCGGCCATGGACGCGCGCAAGCGTGATGCATATGCTGGAGAACGCGGCCGAGAGGATCGAAGAAAGAGAGAGCGAGGCCGATCCCGCCGCTGGCGAGGCACGCGACCTCTATGCTGCGCTCAATCGCGAGCTTCATGAAGACATCGAAGGCCCATGCGGACCGCACAAAGGAAGCACGCGCATTGAGTCAGTCTACAGTCTGGCGCGCGCCATCAGCGGAACGCCGCTCGATGACAGCTACCATCTCGGGCAGACCATTGTGAACGACTACGGGCGGCCCTACGAAAGCGGGTTCAACAATTACTCCGGCCTGAGCGGCTACGCTACCGTGGGACGTTTCGCGCTCTATGCGCGCGCCGAGTTTCAGGGCGCGCCGTCCGCCATAGGCTACTCGGCCGCGCTGGCGCAGCAGTTTTCCGCTCTCGACCAGACAACCTATACCGATCCCACGACAAACGTCACGAACTATTACCTTCCCCAGACCACCATCCCGCAAGGGCCCATCGCCGCTGCATCGCAGGGAAGATTTCTCGAGGCGTATCTTTCCTATCAGCTTATGAATCACGTTATCTCCTTCGGCAAGCAGGACCAGTGGATCGGACCGGCCCAGGGCGGCAGCATGGCGTTTTCCAATAATGCGCAAAACTTCTATGCTTTCGAGATCAACCGCATCGAACCGCTGAACGTTCCCATGCTCTCGCAACTCACCGGACCTTTCCGCTATGAGTTTCTGGTAGGCGCGTTGCGCGGCCATTCGGAGATGCAGAATCCCGCGTACGAACAAGGTCAACCCGGCCAGCCGAACATCATCAGTCCCGGCGATCCCTGGGTCCACGTGGAGAAGGTCAGCTTCCGCCCTTACCGGGATCTGGAGTTCGGCTTCGAGCGCACGGCGATGTTTGGCGGCGAAGGCCACCAGCCCGTGAACCTGCATTCGTTTCTGCGCAGCTTTTTCAGTGTCACTGCCGGAACCAGCGCCAACAAGGGCAATAGCGCCGATCCCGGCGCGCGCTTTGCGGCCTTCGATTTTTCCTGGCGGCTGCCTTACCTCCGCAACTGGCTCACGCTCTATAGCGACTCGGAGGCCCACGACGACATCTCTCCCATCGACGCACCGCGACGCGCCGCCGTGCGCCCAGGAATCTATCTGTCGCATATGCCTGGCGCTCCCAGGCTCGATGTGCGCTTAGAAGGAGCTTCCACCGATCCGCCCACCAATCGCAGCACGGGTGGAGAATTCATGTACTTCGAGAACATCGAGAA
>JBAWFY010000027.1:0-2361 GCA_049592335.1 Occallatibacter sp. | reverse complement strand
GGTCTATACCTACTCCCATGCCGTCGACTACGAGGACAATGGCGCGGGCTCGGGATCGGGGGGAACGACGTTCAACTACCCAACCATGTACCGCTTTAACCGGGCTTCGGCTGGCTACGATGAAAGGCACAACCTGCAGGTGTGGGGCTCTTACAGTCTGCCGTTCGGGCCCGGTCAGATGTGGTTGAACCATGGTCTCGCAGGCAACATCATCGGCGGATGGGAGTTGAGTGGCCAGTTCAGCCACTATAGCGGCTTCCCGTTCTCGATCAATTCAAACAGCAACACGATTGGTAACGGATTTGCACCTGGATTCGGAGCCTTGTACGCACAGCAGATTGCGCCGTATCACCAGTTGAGCGGCCACGCCCAAAAATCCAACTCGCCTGTGAGTGGCGGCAAGCCATGGTTCGACCCGACGTCATTCCAGAGCCAGGCTGAATCTGCGGCGGCGCCGGTGATACCGAATACGGGCCGCAACCAGTTCCGCGGACCGGGCAACACGCAGTCCAATGCGAGTTTGGTCAAGAACTTCCACATGTATCGCGAATCGGAATTCCAGTTCCGCTTCGAGGCCTTCAACGTGTTTAACCACCCGTGGCTCAACGCTCCCAATACCACGGTCGGTAGCGGCAATTTTGGTTACATCACCAACTTCAACAGCTTCCAAAGCAGCACCTACGGCACAAACGGGGGCGCGCGCCAGATGCAGTTTAGCGGCCGCATCAACTTCTAACCCCATAACCTCCACCTGATGTCGCAGCAGCTCCCTCGGGAGCTGCTGCATTGTTCTGGTCGCTTTCTCAAACACGATCAGGCACGCGCGCATCCAGCCTCCACAGGTTGCCCGATCAGCACCAACGCATTTTCATCTAACACAAATCCCATCTATAGCTTGCCCCTCTAGAAACGTCTCGAACCGCACCCCGTTCGCTGCCTCTAAATCCCCGTCCAACCTCTCATTTCCCCATTCGCTGCACTCAGCTTGGGTAGACCACCCCTAAGAGCTACTGTTGGAATGACCTTATTGGCCCGTCGGCTGCCACATTCAAAGCCGCAAGGGCCTAAGCCGGGACGGCCTCAAATCCCGGCACCATTGAACAGATACGCCAGGCCAGCACCATTCATTCGGGCCAGTTAAATCTCATTCGTGAGACTCCATCGGAGGGAACCGCAATTATGTCCAAAGCCGTCAAGTATGCCGAGAAGGCAGTGGTTTATGCCGCCAAGGGTGCATGGGTTGTTTACGAGCGCCTCAACCGCATTAGCCCCAACCCCGGCTTCACCCCCAAGTGGAGTGAGAAGCCCCTCCTCAAGTCCTGGCAGAAAGAGAAGCCTCCCCTCGGCTGGCCCCGCACCACAGACTCGCTCTGTCCCAAGTGCGTCCCCGAAATCCGCAAGCAGATTCTCGACGGCAAACTGCCTCACGAGGTCCTGCTCAACGAGAAGGTCGGCGAAATCAAGGCCCAGATCGTCGAGCGTGACGGCAAAATCCTCATGGTCAAGGACTGCCCCAAGCACGGCCACTTCGAAGACGTGATGTCCATTGACCCGGCATTCTTCAAGCATCTTGAAGAGAGCTTCCCGGGACGCGACATCCGGGCCCACGGGGCGACATCTGACAAGTTGCACAATCACGGCACCTCCACCGTCACGCACGGCCGCGGCTCGGTGCTCACCATCGACCTTACCAACCGCTGCAACATGATGTGCGATCCCTGCTTCATGGACGCCAATCAGGTCGGCTTCGTCCACGAGCTTACGTGGGATGAGATCAAGACCATGCTCGACAACGCCGTGAACATGAAGCCCCGGCGCCAGATGAGCGTTCAGTTCTCCGGCGGCGAGCCCACGCTCTCGCCCTACTTCCTTGACGCAGTCGCCTACGCCCGCAAGGTTGGCTACAACTCGGTTCAGGCCGCGTCGAATGGAATCGAATTCGCCAAGTCGAAGGAGCTGTGCCGTGCCGCTGCCGAAGCGGGCCTCCGCTACGTCTACCTCCAGTTCGACGGCATCGGCAACGCTGCCAACTCCCACCGCAAGGTCGGCAACCTCTTCGACGTGAAGCTGCAGGCTATCAACAATCTGCATGAAGCCGGCGTCGAGATCGTGCCCGTCACCACCATCGTGAACGGCATCAACAACGAGCAGGTGGGCCGCATCATCGAGTTTGCGCTCGACAATCCCAAGAAGATCAGCTTCCTCTCCTTCCAGCCCGTCAGCTTTACCGGCCGCGACGAGGAGATCACCGAAGAGCGCCGCGTTGCCCAGCGCTACACCCTCTCGCACATGGCGCACGACGTCAAGGCGCAGGTGGGCATGGGCGAGCCGGCACGTGACTGGTTCCCAATCAGCTTTATG